>CAYMXD010000001.1:0-21074 GCA_964394095.1 uncultured Mesohalobacter sp.
GTTTTTCGAACCTTTTGGGTCTTCTTTATACCCTTGAATCCATCTGTAAAACGCAAATCTGTTTTAAAAAGTTTGTGGCTTCTTAGATTAACGAGTGAATAAGGATTTGAGGACCAAAGCTCCAAACGTCGCACTGCTGATCCAATTGGTTTGCCCCTGAAGGGGTCATATATTTATAGTAAATACGACCTCATGCGACTTACGACCCCGAAGGGTGTCGAATAATTTTTTGAATTATAATTTTGCTTTTGAGCGTAAAAATAGGGGTATCTGAATTAAACAGGCATTATTTTACAAAGCTTGTAAAATTCAAATATCTAAAAATTTGATATTTTTTTGGGAAACTACATGATAAGCATATTATGTAATTGAATATCAGCTTATAAGTGTATTAGTTAAACGCCTAAGTCAAAAATAATATTTCAGGTATTATCCTAAAACTTATAACTCAAGCCAAATGTCCAAAAGGATTGTAAATCATTATCCACATTTTCAAAATTTGGCTGTGTACCTGTTTCATCCCAATTATTTCTAGCAAAATTGACGGCTTCCTGTTTGTTGTCTCTTAAAGCAAATTCTAGTCCAACACCAATATTTTTCCATAGGGTATAGCCTAAGGAGTTTGTCCACGTCCAGTTAGACAAGTTGGAGTCTTCATAGCTTTGGAATAGTGATAAATTAGATTTAACATCTAGCTTTCCAAAAGTTTTGGTATAGTCACCAACAATTTTTGCACCCAAGGAAGATTCAAAAACATTATCGCCACTAGAAAAGACAAAGTTGTAATTTAAAGGGTGTATAACTACAGTTAAGTCTGAATTTGGAGTCCAGGTAGCACCAGTACCTACATCTAAGTAACCTGGGTCATTAAAGTTGTCTATAAGTGTAGTTCTATATTCTGTAAAGGCAGAAATTGCCCATGTTTCACTTAATCTATAACCATATAAAGAGGATAAGTTGAAAACATCTGTTGCAGCTCGAAAGTCATTTTCATCTGTGGGGTCGTCTTTATCATCAAATTGTACCCAACTAAGATTAACATTTAAAGCACTTTTCCAAAAATAGTCATCTTCTATTTTATTGGCAAAAGCGTTGAATGTTATGCCGATACTACCAGCGTCATTATTTGGAGTGCCCTGTGCATACCAATTGTTAAATTGAGAAACGCTACCTCCTATGGTACCAAATGCTCCTATACGCCAACCAGGTAGAGCATCAATTTTTGCCTTTATGGCGTTGGCTTCAGCTTGAAATTTGTCTGCTTGAGCTTGCTTTTCATTGAGTTGTTCTTGCAGCTCTTCTTTTGTCTGAGCAAATCCAAATCCAAAGACAAAAAGTGTAAAAACACAAAACAATCTAATCTTCATGAGTATAAAATTTAAAATTTTTTTGCAAATATAAGTTTGTATAGGAAATATCAAACTATTTTTTTGGTTTAAATAGAGGAACGGCAGAACAGGCTTCGCCAAACATTAAACTTTTTACAACAGGCTGGAGCTTTTCAATAAGTTGAATATAGGCGGTTTCCGGAACGGGTTTATCGCTACAGCCTTTAACGATTAAGGGTTTGTTGCGGTAGTCTTCAACGTCAATCTTGTTGATGGCTTCAGTATATAAAATTTGGTTCAACTCTGTTTCTGTACCAACAATCACTTTTTTTGCAATGGGGTTGAGGTAAGTAGATACCAGCATATACGCCCAAGACGGGACGATGGCATCTGTGGAACACTGAAGACAGACAAAGGTATTTTCATACGTCGACCAGTCTTCTTGCTTTAAAGTCGATCTGAATTCCTTTTCCCTGAGGATAAAACCCTCGTGAAGCCAGTGTGAGATATCTATTACATGACGTTCTCCACCCTGGTATAAGTCTTCCAGATTGAAGGTTATAATCGGGCTTTTAGCAACTCTGTTGACGATTTCTTCGGCCATAATTTACAATAATCCTAATTCCAATTTAGCTTCTTCACTCATGATATCTTGCGACCATGGCGGATCGAAAGTCAATTCTACTTCAACATCATTTACCATGTCGATAGACTTGACTTTTTCTTGAACTTCCTGAGGTAAAGATTCTGCTACAGGACAGTTGGGAGAGGTGAGGGTCATGATAATTCTGACGTTGTTGTCTTCATTAACAAATACGTCGTAGATTAGACCCAATTCATATATATCAACCGGTATTTCCGGGTCATAAATGGTTTTGATAACTCTTACAATTTCATCACCTAATTTTTCAGTGTCTATAGTCTGTTGTGCCATGATTTTTAATTTTGCGTTTGTTTATTTTGGAAAGCCAGTGCATACATTTTAAGTTGCTTAATCATACTTACCAATCCATTTGCACGTGTTGGAGAGAGGTGTTCTTTCAGGCCAATTTCATCAATAAAGTCTGTGTTGGCATCAAGTATATCTTTAGGGTTTTGATGTGAGAATACCCGTATTAAAATGGCGATAATACCTTTGGTAATAATGGCATCGCTATCTGCTGTAAAAACCACTTTTTCATCCTGCATATCAGCATTTACCCAAACTTTAGACTGACAGCCCTTTATGATGTAATCGTCTGTTTTGTATTTTTCATCTATCAATGGTAGAGATTTACCAAGTTCAATCATATATTCGTAACGCTGCATCCAATCGTCAAACATTGAAAATTCGTCGACTACTTCATTTTGAATATCTTGTATATTGCTCATGATTCCTGTTTTTTTAGCTTTAAAATCATTGTCTGTTTTTCATCAAAGAATTTAAGAAATTCTCCATTATATTCAAAGTTTTTAATTGAATTTAGTTTCCCAAAAAGAGCATTTTCATTGTGCATTTGCCCTTCGCAGTACATTTTTGTAGCTACGGCAAAACCAAAGTCTATGTTTTGGCCATCCTTTTCATATTTACAAGAATAGTTATTGCAATCAAACTTTCCCGAGATTCTTTGTTCTTTTGCATCAATACTTATGGTGTAGGTTTTTTGAGGCTTAAAATCTTTAGCATTTAATTCTAAAATATCATATTCACCTGACGGAAAATCCTGCATATTAACAGATTTCTTAGTAGAGTTACAAGCAAAAAAAACGAGAATAAGGGAAGATAAAATCATTTTCATAATAACATGGTATTAGCTTTTTGAAGTGCCTCAATCATCAAATCTATTTCTTCTTTGGTATTGTAAAACGAAAACGATGCCCTGATGGTTCCGGGAATTTTGAAGAAATCCATAATAGGTTGCGCACAGTGATGCCCAGTTCTTAAGGCAATGCCCATTTTATCGGCAAGTGTTCCTACATCATATGGATGCAGGCCTTCAAAATTGAAAGAAATGACTGCCGTTTTATGTTCAGGTTCAACACCATAAATGATGATGTTGTCAAATTCTCTCAAGCGATTTGTGGCATATTCTAATAGTTCACTTTCATAGGCTGCAATGGCATCAAACCCAATACTGTTCATGTAGTCGAGAGCTTTGCCAAAGGCAATTCCTCCACATATGTTGGGCGTACCGGCTTCAAATTTATTAGGCAGACCGGCATAAGTTGTTTTTTCAAAACTCACCTGATCTATCATTTCTCCACCACCTTGATACGGCGGCAATGCTTCCAGTAAATCTCTTTTACCATAAAGCATACCAATGCCCGTAGGGCCACATATTTTGTGTGCAGAACATGTGTAAAAATCTACATCAATCGCCTGCACATCGGTTTTGATATGCGGAGAAGACTGTGCGCCATCCACCAAGACTTTAGCGCCGACTTGATGTGCTTTTTCGATGATGTCTTCAATCGGGTTGATGGTGCCAAGCGCATTAGATACGTGATTCACCATGACCAACTTGGTGTTATCGTTTAACATGACTTCAAACTGACTCATGTTTAGATCCCCATTTTCGGTCATGGGTAAAACCATCAATTTTGCACCCGTTTTTTCACAAAGCATCTGCCAGGGAACGATATTAGAATGGTGTTCCAGACCGGAAACCATAATTTCATCGCCCTCTTTCACAAATTTTTCAAACCCATTGGCTACCAAATTTATGCTATGCGTTGTTCCTGACGTCAAGATAATTTCTTTAGATTCTTTGGCATTAAAATGCTTCTGAATTGTTATCCTGGCCTTTTCATAAGCCTCTGTAGCCTCTTGGGATAAAGCATGCACACCACGATGGATGTTGGCGTTGTAATTTTGATAGTAGTCTACAATGCAGTCTATCACTTGCTGTGGCGTCTGTGAAGTTGCTGCATTATCAAAATATACCAAAGGTTTCCCATTGACTTTCCGGTTTAAAATTGGAAAATCTTTCCTTATCTTCTCTACATCTAATCGTTCTACGGCTTTGGTTTTCATTTTTCAAGTTTATAAGTCAAAACCAAGTTGTACTCCAATTTTCAGAGCAATTTGCTTGGTAATGCGTTTTTTGATTTCAGGAATTTTTACGCTGTTTAAAACGTTATTGGCAAAAGCATACATCAATAATGCGCGAGCTTCTTTCTTTGGAATTCCTCTCGACTGCATGTAAAATAAGGCTTCTTCATCCAATTGGCCAATCGTACAACCATGGCTGCACTTTACATCATCGGCAAAAATCTCAAGCTGAGGTTTTGAATTTATGGTAGCTTGATCGTCAATTAAAATGTTATTGTTGCTTTGGTAAGCGTCTGTTTTTTGGGCGATTTTATCTACTAAAACTTTGCCGTTAAAAACCCCGGTAGATTTTTCAGCAAAAATGCCTTTATAGTCCTGATGGCTTTCGCAGTGAGGTTTTCTGTGGTGTACCAAAGTGTTATGGTCAACATGCTGCTTACCTTCAATAATCGTTACGCCTTTAAGAATGGAATTGATTCCGGTGCCATTTTGATAAAAGTTCAGATTATTTCTGGTCAATTTCCCACCAAGAGAAAATGTATGCACCGACACTTCAGAATCTCTGTCCTGACTGATATAAGTGTTATCAATTAGCGAGGAAGTTGTTTTGTCGTTTTGGATTTTATAATAATCTACGTTGGCATTTTTACCTGCAAAAATCTCGGTTACAGAATTTGTGAGCACGGCATTATCGGTCAAACTTTGATGCCTTTCAATAATCTGAACTTGTGCATTATCCTCAGCAATAATAAGATTTCTTGGCTGAATCATCAAGGCGTGTTCATTTCCCGTTGAAAAATTTAAAATTTGTATGGGTTTCTCTGCAGCAACGCCTTTTGGAATTTTGATATAAGCCCCTTCATAAGAAAACGCTGTATTTAAGGCTGTTAAGCTTTCCTGCGGAGCGACTTTGTTAAAATATTTTTTGATGATAGGTTTATACTTGGCTTTGTTTAAAGCAGAAGACATTAAACAAGCATCTATTTTATCGTGCGTGGTCTGAGATAAATGCGAGGCATAAATACCATCTATAAATACAATTTGATAAGTGTCTATATCGTGTACACAATACTTTTTGATATCACGGTAATCTATGGTATCTTCCTTTTTAGGAAAAATACTGTAATCCTCTTTTAATATAGAATTTAGTGATGTGTATTTCCAGGCCTCCAATTTTCTTGTAGGAAATCCTGTGCTATCAAAAAATTTGATGGCCTCATTCCTTACATTATGGATATCGTTTTCAAGGTCTATGGTCTCCTCAAAAGCCATAAACGACGATAATAATTTTTCTTTTAATTCCATTTTCTTAGTGTTTCTGGTTTCAAGTTTCAGGTTTCAAGTTTCTGGTTTCTGGTTTCTGGTTTCAAGTTTTCTGTTTCAGGTTTCTTTCTAATATCTAATTTCTAACTTCTAAAATCTAACTTCTAATATCCTAAATTTCTACCCTCTACCGACTACCCTCTACCCACTTTGTTTCAAGTTTCTTGTTTCTTGTTTCAAGTTTCAGGTTTCAAGTTTCTGGTTTCAGGTTTCGGGTTTCTTGTTTCTGGTTTAAAGTTTCTTGTTTAAGGTTTAATATTTTAGAGGTTATAAGTACATGATTACTTAAACTTAATGCCTTTATAGTCTTTTCTATTTAAATATTTAATAAGACCTGCAATTCTTCTACTTAAATCTTCAAAGTCTTTAATCAAAGTATTCTTTGTATTAGAAGAAATGTAATTACAATCATATATTCGATAAATCTGAGATCTTGTTTCACCGGCAGACCCCTTCGAAATCGATAAAAACTGCCTAAATTCAACATTGCCTCCCCGCTCAAATCCCTCTGCGATATTATCCATTATAGAACCACAAGAAGATCTTATTTGATTTTTCAATTTATAGTCTTTTTTCAAATTGGTTTCTTCAGAAATTTTATGGATAACTTTAAACAATCTTCTGGCTTCCTGCCATATTTCTAAATTTTCAAAACGATCTACTGCTGCCATTATCCTTAAACTAAAAACCTTAAACTTTAAACCATAAACTTTAAACTTAAACTACTTGCTCTTCTTTCAACCAATCATATCCTCGTTCTTCGAGTTCTTTGGCTAAGTTTTTGTCGCCGGACTTGATGATTTTACCATCGACTAAAACGTGAACAACGTCTGGTACAATATAGTCTAACAATCTTTGATAGTGGGTAATCACTAAAGTGGCATTGTCTTTTGTTCTCAACTTGTTTACACCATCGGCTACCACACGAAGCGCATCGATATCCAAGCCCGAATCGGTTTCATCCAGAATAGCCATTTTGGGTTCTAGCATTGCCATTTGGAAAATTTCATTTCGTTTCTTTTCTCCTCCTGAAAAACTCTCGTTAAGTGAACGCGACAAAAATTTTCTATCCATGTCTAGCATCGCCGATTTTTCTCTTATCTTTTTCAGCATTTCGTTGGCAGGCATATCTTTAAAGCCTTGCGCTTTTCTAATTTGATTGATGGCTGTTTTGATAAAATTCGTCACACTCACTCCTGGAATTTCAACCGGGTATTGAAATGAAAGAAATATTCCCTTATGAGCTCTTTCATCAGCCGACAATTCTGAAATATTAGATTTGTCAAACAGGATTTCACCTTCAGTAACTTCATATTCTTCGTTGCCTGCTATCACAGAGGCCAAGGTGCTTTTTCCGGAACCGTTGGGTCCCATAATGGCATGGACTTCGCCCGGATTTATTTCAAGGTTTACACCTTTTAAAATTTTCTCTCCTTCAACTTCGGCGTGTAAATTATGTATTTTAAGCATATTATTCGGTTTTATTTGAACTGTATTTCAAGACTTTTGTTTCTTGTTTAGGTTGTGGTTTGTATATTTTGTCTAATGTTTTGATCGTCACGATTTCTTCCCAGCCTTCCGACTCCATATTGGGATTAATTTCTGCTTTTACGATGACATTTATCACATCGTAATCATCGGCCTTAATTTCTTCAGACTTTTTAATAACAGACTTTGCTAAATCATTCATTTCTACACCGTAAAGTTTGTTATTAACCTTTAAAACAGCTGCGGTATCCACGTGAATGAATTCGCCTGTTAATGTTTGGTGTTCATTTGAAACGACAAGGCTTTCTTTGTCTACGGATTCCTTTTCTTCTGATGATTTATCAGATTTACAACTTGGAACTAAAAGGCTAAAAATAAAGCAAAAAGCCAGAAATGATGGTATTTTTTTCATACGTAATATATTTAATTAACCTACAGACCCTTCAAGTGATATTTCAAGTAATTTTTGGGCTTCAACGGCAAATTCCATCGGGAGTTTGTTTAAAACTTCTTTGCTAAATCCATTTACGATCAATGCAATAGCTTTTTCTGTGTCTATACCGCGTTGGTTACAATAGAAAATTTGGTCTTCGCCAATTTTACTGGTCGTAGCCTCGTGTTCTATCTGAGCATTTTTATTAGAGACTTCAATATAAGGGAAAGTATGTGCACCACATTTATTACCCATCAACAAAGAATCGCACTGTGAAAAATTTCTGGCATTTTTAGCTCGCGGACTCACTTTAACCAATCCTCGATATGAGTTTTGAGAACGTCCGGCTGAAATACCTTTAGAAATAATAGTCGATTTGGTGTTGTTCCCCAAATGAATCATTTTGGTGCCTGTATCGGCCTGTTGGAAATTGTTGGTCAAGGCAATAGAATAAAATTCACCAATAGAATTGTCGCCTTTTAAGATACAACTTGGATATTTCCAAGTCACTGCCGACCCGGTTTCTACCTGTGTCCAGCTGATTTTTGCATTTTTCTCGCAAAGCCCGCGTTTGGTTACAAAGTTAAAAACACCACCTTTACCTTCTTTATTTCCTGGAAACCAGTTTTGAACGGTGCTGTATTTTATTTCTGCGTTATCAAGCGCCACTAATTCTACAACAGCGGCATGCAATTGATTTTCGTCACGCATTGGGGCAGTACAGCCTTCCAGGTAACTTACGTAGCTCGAATCTTCTGCTATAACCAAAGTTCTTTCAAATTGTCCTGTTCCGGCCTGATTTATTCTAAAGTAAGTCGATAATTCCATCGGGCATCTTACGCCTTTTGGGATGTAGCAGAACGATCCATCAGTAAATACTGCTGAGTTTAAGGCTGCAAAGAAATTATCTTTTGGTGGAACAACACTACCAATGTATTTTTTGACTAACTCCGGGTGTTCTTGAATGGCTTCTGAAATAGAGCAAAAAATGATGCCTTTTTCAGCTAAAGTCTTTTTAAATGTGGTTGCTACTGAAACAGAATCCATGACCACATCAACGGCGACACCAGCCAATTTTTTTTGCTCATCAATAGAAATACCTAGCTTTTTAAAAGTATCTAATAATTCCGGATCAACTTCGTCTAAGCTGTCATACTTAGGTTGATTGCTTGGCGCTGAATAATAAGAAATACTCTGGTAGTCTGGTTTTTCATAGCCGATGTTCGCCCAGTTAGGCTCTGCCATGGTCTTCCAGTGCTTGAAAGCTTCCAGTCTCCAGGCGGTCATCCAATCTGGTTCGTTTTTCTTTTTAGAAATGGCTATAATGATATCTTCATTAAGGCCAGGAGGCAAGGTATCTGACTTTATATCGGTATAGAACCCATATTCATACTCCTTATTCTTTAAATCTTGTTCTAATTCGTGTTCTGTATAAGGCATTTTTAAATAGTCTTTAGTAGTTAGTAATTAGTATTTAGTAATTAACTCTTAGCCTTTAGTAATTAACTTTTAGCTTTTAGTAACTGCAGCCTAATGGCTAAAGGCTAAAACTCTCTCCACACCCACAGGTACGTCCTGCATTGGGGTTATGGAAAACAAATCCTTTGCCGTTAAGCCCACCTGAATATTCCAGAGTGGTGCCGGCAAGGTAAAGAAAGCTGCTTTTGTTTACAGCAATCCTGATCTCATTATCTTCAAAAACTTTATCGTTGTCTTGTTGATCTTTATCAAATTTTAAATCATACGATAACCCGGAACAACCGCCGCTTTTTACGCCAACCCGTACATAATGGGCGTGCGCATCGTAGCCTTCCTCGGTCATGAGGGCGATAAGTTTTTGCTTGGCTTGTTCACTTACCTTTATCATTTATATTTTATTTAGATTTAATATAGATTGCAAATATAGTATTTTGTAGCGAAATACTTTTTGTATTAACATTTTCCTAAATGTCTTTTGAGAGTGATTTTTGAAATTTACATAAAATTTACAATGGTAACATACATATAACTTTAAAACAAGTTTATTTAAAACTAAGCTAAGGTTGCATCTTTATGTAATGGTCATATTTGCATCAAAATTATAAATCAAAAAATCAAATTAAAATGAAAAGATTAAATTTAAACATTCTGCAAATCTTTGCTATTGTTTTTAGCGTCAGTTTGTTCACCACAAGTTGTAGTGATGACGATGATAATAATGGCGGCGGTGGCGGTAACAACACTGGTGATGACATCACTGTTTCAGGTGTTATTGAAGAAGACACAACTTGGTCAAAAGAAAACGTCTATATCTTAGATGGTAAAGTCGTAGTAGATGGAGGTGCAACCCTTACCATCGAAGCGGGTACAGTAATTAAAGGTGCTGAAGGTGTTGAAACACAAGCTTCTGCTTTAATAGTAGATAGAGGTGCAACATTGAATGCCAATGGTACTGCAAGTGAACCTATTATATTTACATCTGTATTAGATGATATTACATCCGGTGAAGTTGAAAGCCCTAACTTGACTGTAGATGATAGAGGTCTGTGGGGAGGTGTTATTGTTTTAGGTAGTGCGCCATGTTCATTTGAAGGTGATGTTACCGAAGAACTTATTGAAGGAATTCCTCCAGGTTCTGGTTTTGGTCTTTATGGTGGTAGCGATCCATCAGACAGTTCTGGGTCTATTCAATACATTTCTATCCGTCATGGCGGTGCCAATATTGGTGAAGGAAATGAAATTAACGGGTTTACTACCGGTGGTGTTGGTTCCGGAACGACTATTAACCATATTGAAGTTATTGCTAACTTAGACGATGGTGTAGAATTTTTCGGAGGTACTCAAGATGCATCGAACTTAGTTGTATGGGGTGTTGGAGATGACGCTCTTGACTTAGACCAAGCATACTCAGGAACCATCAATAATGTTGCAATTGTTCAAACTAATGTTTCTGATCACGGTTTAGAAATAGACGGTCCTGAAGGTTCTTCAAATGGCGAATATACATTAAACAATGTCACTATCATTAGTGATGATTCTCCATCAAATGCAAACTCAGGAAACAGAGAATATGCTCAATTCCGTTCTAATGCAATGGGATCTAACAACAATATCTTATTAGTTGGTGGTACTGATGGTACAGATTTCACACTTCAAGACGATTCAAACGTTACTGATAATTATAATAACGGTATTCTTACATTTTCTGATATTGAAGTTGTTCCTCCGGCAGGAGTTTCAAACTTGAATGACATATTTGTGGATTCTTCCGGAAATACAACATTTACGGACGACGCAACAGGTACTAATGGATTTGCTGATGCGATTACAAACACTTCTGAAGCAACTGTAGGAGCTAATACAAGTGTTTTCGGTTGGACTTGGGTAAATGAAACAGGTGCTTTTGGTACAGGTTCAGATAACGAAGCAACTGAAGTTACTGTTTCTGGAATTCTTGATGGTAATACAACTTGGACAAACAACAACATTTATATTTTAGATGGAAAAGTTGTAGTAGATAACAACGCTACCTTAAACATTGAAGCAGGAACGGTTATAAAAGGTGAAGAAGGTTTTGAAACTCAAGCTTCAGCATTGATTATTGATAGAGGTGCAACGCTTAATGCCAATGGTACAGCTGACGCTCCAATTATATTTACATCTGTTGAAGATGATATTCAGCCAGGAGAGCTTGTAAGCCCTAACTTAACTGTAGATGACAGAGGTCTTTGGGGTGGTGTAATTGTTTTAGGTAGTGCACCATGTTCCTTTGAAGGAGATGTCACTGAAGAACTTATTGAAGGTATACCTCCAGGATCTGGTTTTGGGCTTTATGGTGGTAACGATCCATCAGACAGTTCTGGTTCTATTCAATACATTTCTATCCGTCACGGCGGTGCCAATATTGGTGAAGGAAACGAAATCAATGGTTTTACAACCGGTGGTGTAGGTTCTGGTACTTTTATAGATAATATTGAAGTTATTGCTAACTTAGACGATGGTGTTGAATTCTTTGGAGGTACTCAAGATGCATCAAATTTAGTTGTATGGGGTGTAGGTGATGACGCTCTTGACCTTGACCAAGCTTACTCAGGAACAATTACCAACGTAGCCATTGTTCAAACCAATGTTTCAGACCACGGTTTAGAAATTGATGGCCCAGAAGGTTCTTCGAATGGCGAATATACCTTGAACAATGTAACTATATTTAGTGATGATTCTGCCTCAAATGCAAACTCCGGAAACAGAGAATATGCTCAGTTCCGTTCCAATGCCATGGGATCTAATAATAATATCTTATTAGTTGGTGGTACTGATGGTACAGATTTCACACTTCAAGATAATGCTGATGTAACAACAAATTATAATAATGGCATACTTAGCTTTTCTAATATTGAGGTTGTTCTTCCAGCAAGTGCATCTGGCTTAGCTGATGTTTTTGTTGACTCTTCTGGTCAAACAACTTTTACAGCAGATGCGAATAATTTTGCTTCAGTTGTAAACAGTGCAGACGATGCTACTACAGGTTCTGATTTAAGCGCTTTTGCTTGGAGTTGGATTTCTGAAGCAGCAGGGTTTTAAATATTTAATAATCTATCTAAAAATATTGCTCGGTCATTTTTTGGCCGAGCATTATTTATAATTATCTAAATACTTTACTTTATGAAATTTATACAATCATTTGTCTTTATTCTATTTTTTGCTATAACTTCAACAGTTATTGCTCAAGAGGGAGTAATTCAAGGTACAATTCAAGATGGGGAGCTTAATGATATTTTGCCATTTGCAAATGTTATTATTAAAGATACTGATACTGGAACAACATCGGATTTTGATGGTAAATATAGCATTGAGATAGAGCCAGGTACTTATACTCTAGTTTTTTCTTATGTAGGCTACCAAACCGTAGAAATTTCTGAAGTAAATGTGAAAGAAGATGATGTAACTATCGTTAACGTCACACTAAATGCGACTGCTAATAACTTGGATGAAGTAACCATTACAACAACAGCACGAAGAAATACAGAACAATCTGTACTTAACTTACAAAAAAATTCAATTAAGGTCATGGATGGAATGTCCTTAGAAAGTATAAAAAAGACTGGTGCAAGTAATGTCGCTTCCGCTGTTAAAAGAATACCAGGTGTTTCTGTACAAGGTGGTAAATATGTTTTTGTTCGTGGTCTTGGAGACCGTTATACCAAATCTATTCTCAACGGCATGGATATTCCTGGTTTAGATCCTGATAGGAATACCTTGCAAATGGATATAATCCCCTCTAATATACTTGAAAATGTGATTGTATCTAAAACAGCAAGTGCTGATATGCCGGCAGATTTTACTGGAGGTGTTGTTGATATTGTAACAAAAGATTTTCCCTCTCGTGAAGAATATAGTTTGAGTTTTGGCGTAGCCTATAATCCGGATATGCACTTCAATTCTGAATATTTGGAAAGTGATTCTTCTGGTACTGATTTCTTAGGCTTTGATGACGGATTAAGAGATTTACCAGTTTCTGAGAATATTGATATTCCTTCACCCGTTGGGGATGGCCTTAATGATAATGATGTAAGTTTAACAGAAATAACTAATGCGTTTAATAAAAAAATGGCGGCCGATCGGGCTAATTCTATTGGTAACTTCAACTTCAGTTTTTCTACGGGAAATAGTTTTGATGTTGGAGAGAACAATAATAAAATTGGGTATTTAGCTAATATCTCTTATCGTAATACAACAGAATATTTTGAAGATTTAGAACAGAACTTTTATTTTAAACCTATTAATCTTGCTGATACCGAACTTACACCAAACAGAACCCAAAAAGGGGACGTAGGTTTTAATAAAGTGCTTTTAAGCGGTCTTGCCGGTCTGTCTTTTAAAACAGATTACTCAAAATATAAGTTGAATGTACTCCATATACAAAACGGGATATCCCGTGCAGGTAAATTTAGAACCTTCACATTTATTCAAGACGATATTGAAGTTGTAAGAGATAATGCAGAATACACGCAAAAGTCTATAACTAACGTCGGCTTAACCGGAGACCACGCCTTTGAAGATTCTGATTGGGAAATTGATTGGGGCTTATCTACAAGTCTTTCTTCTATTCAAGATAAAGACGTCCGTGTAACGCCATTTGAGGTGATTGGCGATAATGAATTTTCAATAAGACCCAGTACAGCGGGTACACCCCAAAGAATTTGGAGAGACTTAGAAGAAATTGATTTAGCTGGTAAGTTAGATATACTCAAAAAACACGAGTTATTTGGCAGAAGAGCGAATTTAAAATTTGGAACAGCAGCGACTTATAAAGACAGAGATTTTGCAATTAATAACTATAACATCCTTATTAAAGGCGCAAGTGTAACCCCTATTGAAGGTAATGCAGATAGATTATTGTTAACAGAAAATATTTGGAATTCCAGCTCAAACGAAGGAACATATATTCAAGGGAATTTTCAACCGGCAAATACCTTTCAGGCAAACTCTACGGTTTTAGCTGCTTATGTCTCAGAGGAATTCAATATTACGGATAAATTAAAAAGTATTTTAGGTTTAAGGTTTGAAAACTATCAACTAAACTATACCGGTGAGAATAATCAAGGAACAGTAGAATTGGATAATGAAAATATTTTAGATGAATCTGATCTTTTTCCATCAGCCAATTTAATTTATTCCTGGACAGATCAAATAAATGTAAGAACCTCTTATTTCCGAACGACTGCCAGACCATCTTTTAAAGAAGCTTCTATTGCACAAATTTTTGACCCTTTAAGTGATATTACTTTTATTGGAGGTATCGATTTTGACAATGATGGTAACATAGCAAATATTGTAAATCCTACATATATCAATAATTTTGATTTTAGAATTGAAAAGTTTGAAGGCAATGGTCAAATGTTTGCTTTGAGTGGTTTTTATAAATCTTTCAATGACCCTATAGAATTGGTTGCTTTCCCGGAAGCACCAAATAACCTTCAGCCAAGAAATGTAAACTCTGCTGATGTTTACGGGGTTGAGCTCGAAGTTAGAAAAAACTTTGGTTTTATCACAAAAGGACTGGAAAAGTTTAGCCTGAATGCAAATGTTTCATTCATTGAATCTGTTGTACAAATGGCAGACCGTGAGTTCGAATCCAGACAACTTGCTGCAAGGGAAGGTGAAACTATTGATGATGAAAGACAATTGCAAGGGCAATCTCCTTACTTAATCAACATTAGCCTAAACTATGATGATAATGAAAAAGGCTGGCAAGGTGGTTTATTTTATAATGTGCAAGGCGAAACTTTAGAAGTTGTGGGGATCAGAAATGTACCCGACGCCTACACACAACCATTCCACAACTTGACATTTAGACTTACAAAAGCCTTTGGTGAGGATCAAAAACAATCTGTAAATATTGGTTTTAGTAATATTTTAGACGACGATATTGAGACATTGTACAAATCTTTCCGGTCTTCGGATAAAGTGTTCTCGAAACGTTCGCCAGGAAGAGCGATATCTATTGGTTATTCCTATAAATTCTAAGAATATTTAATTTTAATTATCTTATAACTGCTTATCAGAATTTATTTACCTGATAAGCAGTTTTTATTTATAATAACTTTACATTATATTTGAAATGGTAAAGATATAATAATATTCAGGCTCGCTTACTTTAACTAAATTTGTTGTTTCTATAATATTAAAATCATGAAAAAAAAGAACATTAGCATACTTATCGTCGATGACGAACCGGATATTTTAGAGATTTTAAGTTATAACTTGTCTAATGAGGGTTATCATATTGAGACTGCAGACAACGGGGCAAAGGCCGTTAAAATTGCCAAAAAGATAAAACCCCAATTGATTATTCTCGATGTCATGATGCCGGAGATGGACGGCATAGAAGCCTGTGAACAAATACGAAAGATAAAGTCCCTAGAAGAGACAGTGATCGCCTTTCTTACGGCACGGGGTGAAGATTATTCTATGGTGGCCGGTTTTGAAGCCGGTGCAGATGATTACATCACAAAGCCCATTAAACCCAAGGTGTTAATAAGCAAAGTAAAAGCTTTGCTAAGACGATTTCGTTCCAGCAAAAAAGAAAATCAAATTTATAAAGTTGGTGACATCACCATCAATAAAGACGAATATAAGGTCATTAAAAATAAAAAAGAAATGCCTTTGCCCAGAAAAGAATTTGAACTCTTATCTTTGCTCACTTCAGAGCCGGGCAAGGTGTTTAAAAGAGAAGATATCCTGGATGGTGTTTGGGGCAATGACGTTGTAGTTGGAGGGAGAACCATAGACGTGCATATCAGGAAACTAAGAGAAAAACTAGGAGATAAATCTTTTAAAACCATAAAAGGTGTTGGCTATAAGTTTGTCATATAAATGGGTGAAAAACAATTTAAACGGTCTTATAAGTTTGCGTTCTTCTCTTCGCTTTACATTAGCATTTCTGTCACTTTAATTTTACTTCTTACAGAATACCTCTTCTTTGAAATTTTATGGGAAAGTATTTTGATTTTTGCGCTGTCTTGTTATTTGCTTTCTTTCCTTGTGATTCAACTAAGAATAGAGCACTTTATTTATAAACGCGTAAAGGCGGTTTATGACTCTGTAACCTTACTTGATTCTTCATCACTACAGCAGCAAAGGGTAACTACAGATATGGCTACCCTAACCAAAGAGGTAGAAAAGTTTGCCCAGGACAAAAAAATAGAAATCGAAAGCCTTCGCGTAAGAGAAAATTACCGGAAAGAGTTTATGGGGAATGTCTCCCACGAATTAAAAACGCCCTTATTTACAGTGCAAGGCTATATACTAACATTGCTCGATGGCGCCATAAAAGATAAAAAAGTAAGAAAAAAGTACCTGAAACGTGCCAGTAAAGGCGTCGATCGTTTAATCTATATCGTCAATGATTTGGATATGATTACGAAGCTTGAAACCGGCGACTTGCATTTATATGAAGAAGAATTTGACATTGTAGAAGTTGTAAAAAATGTTTTCGACTTACTAGAAATGAAAGCGAGTAAGAGTAAAATTAATTTAACTTTCGACAAAATTTATACTCCTCTATTTGTAAAAGCAGATATGGAACGTATTCAACAGGTTTTGACAAATTTGATTGTTAATTCTATAAAATACGGTAAAAAAGGCGGAACAACAGAAGTGAGCATCGATGAGCTGCAGAAACAGAAGATATTGGTTAGGATAACAGATAATGGTGAAGGTATTGAAAGCAGTCATATCAACAGGCTATTCGAACGTTTTTACAGGGTTGACAAAAGCGGGTCAAGAAAAGACGGAGGCTCAGGCTTAGGTTTGTCTATCGTAAAGCATATTATAGAAGCCCATGACGAACAAATTTACGTAGAAAGTGACTATGGTGTAGGCAGTGAGTTTTCATTTACGCTCAAAAAGGTTGAAAGCCTTTCTCAAGACAGTATCATTACCGATGAAAAATCGGCCTAGACCCTTATACAATTTTGCATCACCAATCATGTTTAAATTAAATTTTCTTTGTTGAGCATAGGGGGCGATACCATGTTTTTTCATGCTCATTGCCAGATATTGTTGTTCTGTTTGCTTAGGTGTAGGAATAAACAAGGCTTTCTTATTCAATTTTGCCATATCCATTAGCGTAGTATAGCCCGACCTTGCTATAATGACCTCACTTTGTTGAATTAAAGTTTCCAACTCATCAGATTTGAGATAGTTAATGATTTTGATCTCTCCTTCGTAGTATTCTTTTTGTTCATTTTCAATTTTGCCTCTCACCATGACAGCTTTCCCCTTGTAAGATTTAAATTCCTTTAGCATGAGGTCTTCAAACACCTGTCTTTGAGATTCCGGGCCGGAAATTAAAATCAATACATCGTTTTTTAACTCGATATTTTTATGTTGAAACCGGCTTAAAATACCTATGTATTTTATCTTTAGCCTTGTTTTTTTTACATGACCCAATCTTCCGCTTAGATGAGGTTTTTCTTTATTGTCCGGAATCCAGCATTCATCATATTTATGAATAAAAAAGCGATGTAATTTTGAAGTCAACCAGGTCGTGCCTCCTGAAAACACTTTAATTTGATGGGTTATGATAGCATTGGGTACATCTTTATGAAACAGACCCAATCGATTATCGGATATGATGCCTTTCAAGTTTTTCTCAAGCACCAGTTTTTTGATGAATTTTTGCTCTTCTTTTATAGTTTTAAAGAGTTTGTAGCCTTGAAACAGTAAACTGAGTTTAAGCCAGAATCCGCGTTTTGAATATTTAATTTTTAAAGCAGGCAATTCAAAATATTCTAATTCAGGAAATTCTTTTCTTAAAAGGTCTAATGCTTTGCCATCTGAAGCTATAACTGGGGTATAACCTTCTTCCTTTAAGGTGTTGATTATCGGGATGCATCTTGTAGCATGGCCCAAACCCCAATTTAGTGGTGCGACTAAAATATTAGCTTTTGACATTGAATTCTATAAGTTTAAAATTTTATTACATTTACACTTTAAATTACTACGGCAGTGGGAAGCAAAAATAAATTAAAGCGATTCAAAGATAATGAAAAGTTCAAGAACGTCATTCAACCTAGTCGTGAAGCGGTTGTGCAGGAAATTTTTAAGCTGAAAGGAAAATGGAATGAAGAATATTTTAAAAATAACAATCCGATTGTTGTAGAATTAGGCTGTGGTAAAGGGGAATACACCATAGGTCTCGCCGAAAAATACAAAGATAAAAACTTTGTAGGGATTGACATTAAAGGGGCTAGGTTTTGGCGAGGTGCTAAGACTGCCATTGAACAAAATATGGAAAATGTAGCCTTTGTAAGAACTCAAATCGAGCTGGTTGATAAAATATTTGGAACTAGTGAAGTGAGTGAGATTTGGATTACATTTCCAGACCCGCAAATAAAATATAAGCGCAGCAAACACCGTATGACCAATCCTGAATTCTTGTCTAAGTATAACGACATATTAATAGAAGACGGAATAATACACCTCAAAACCGATAGCGAGTTTATGCATGGTTATACTTTAGGTCTTTTGGAAGGCTTAGGTCATGATATCTTGTATAGCCATCACGATATTTACATCAATCATGAAGCACCAAAAGATGTGGTGGGAATTCAGACGTTTTACGAAAAACAATATCTAGATAAAGGAAAAGCTATAACCTATTTAAAATTCAAACTCAATTAAATAAGATTTTGCACCAAATATATCTTTTTATTATTACTTTTTTTGCCGCTTTAGTAGGGGTCATTCCGCCGGGCTTGGTCAATATGGCTATTGCAAAGACCTGTGTAGATTTTAGTGTAAAAGCTGGTAAACAAAAGGCTTTTGGCGCGGTGACAGTGGTTTTTGTTCAGGCTTTAATTGCAATTATTATTGCTAAAGAAATTTTGAATAATCCCAATTTTAAAGAAAATATACTTTTAACTGGTATTTTGGTTTTGGGGATAATGATGATTTATTTCTTTATTGCAGCTAGGCGACAAAACATTGAAAATAAGTCAGAAAAAGCGGGGAAACACTCGCAAAGTTTTTTAAAAGGGGTCTTGATATCGAGCTTAAACGTGTTTCCTATTCCTTACTTTGTTGTTATTTCGACCTTATTTACACCGGAAAACCATATTGATTTTACCTGGACTACAAAACTTATTTTTGCCTTGTCGGCATCCTTGGGCACACTAACTACTTTTTTAGCTTATGTCTATTTTTTTGATAAGATTATCAAGCAAAACAAATTATTTAAACAGTATTCCAATTATTTTATGGCAGCCTTGATGCTGTGTTTACTGATTATTACATTATATCGAGTTTATGGCTAAAGCGCATACAGATTTTTTTGAAAAAGTTTATGAAGTGGTACGCCAAATTCCTTATGGCAAGGTTACCACCTACGGAGCTATTGCCAAAGCCATAGGTGCTGCAAAGAGCGCCAGAATCGTTGGTTATGCCATGAATGCTTCGCATACCCTAGAAGACGTGCCTGCACATCGCGTAGTGAACAGAAATGGTGTCCTCACCGGAAAACATCACTTCCCGGGTACACAGGTCATGCAGCAAATGTTGGAGGCCGAAGGTGTTAAAGTAGAAAACGACCAAATCCAAGAATTTGAAAAGCATTTGTGGGTTCCTGAAGTGAGAAAAGATTAAGGCAATTCCAAACTTTCATATGTTCTGTAAAACAACATCGCTCTTCCAGATTTGATATCAACTTCTCTGTTTAAATAATTATATCTGAATTCCTGAAAAATAATCAAAAAGTCGCCTTTCTCGTTTTTGAGCCTAAAAGTGAATTCACCCGGAGAGGCTTGACTCAGTCTGTCATATTTATCTGCTTTAGCTTTAAGATGAGAAGTCAGGTTGGTTTCAAATAAAGTTTCTCCGTAATACTTTAGACTGATAATGTTATCATCATCAAAATACAGTTGTAATGGGTTTTGGTCGTCTTCGGTGTGGTTGAGTTTTAAAAAAGTAAAGTTGGTGTATTCTGAGATTTCTTCTGTAAAATTAGTCTTGTAAGGATGTATTCTATAGTTTTTTGAAGCAATTCTCTTCTCTACAGCAGTAACTGATTTACTATCTCTTATGATTTTGATGTTCAGCGAATCTACAATCTTCCCTGGCATGTTATAGCTGCCTGTCTCAGAAAACGCCTCATTCGGATTAAACCCAAAATAGGCTTCGGTTTTTTCTAAGGCATTTCTATTGTTTAAGTATTTGATGATGCTTTTAAAGCGGTCGTATTGTTCAGTAGTAAAGCTTAGTTCTTTTTTGTTTTTTAAATCACTAAGGAGTTCTTCGAGCTCATTTATTTGAGCATTTATGGATATTTTAAAGGCCGATAAGGGACCAAATGTACACAGCAAAACCAGCAGGAACATCGATTTTGCATACAGGCTGAGACGTTTTTGGTTGGATGCAATCATGTAGAGCAACATGCCTGTTATCCAAACCGCAAGGACCAAACCAAGATAGCGCAGCTCGGTAAAATTATAGTCAGCTATACGTTTATACAATGCGATAAACAGCAAGGGGAGCAGTGGTAAAATGGCATAAAAGTAAAACGGAAAATAGCGCTTAATAAATTTTGAAGAATGTGTTTGCCGTATGGGTTCTATCACGATATGAATGACAAATGCCAGTAAGCTCAGTGCAGAAATCAGGTAAGTTACCCAGCCGCGAGGAAGTTCCCAGGTGATTAAAATTTTAAGGGCATATACATAAACAATGACTAAGTATAATAAACTAAGCGGAATCAAAATATACTTGACTAAAACTTCAATAGCTTTATGAAACTCAATCGATTTTTGAAGGTCTTTTACCAAAGCAAAATCACTCAGAAATATAAAGGTATTGACGATGCCTAAACAAAAAATGAAAATTTGCAGATAGATATAGTCGTTGAGGTTGACATCAAACAAAAGCTCTAGAGCCGAGGTTGCCAAGGCTAAACCAAGATATAAGACCAGACTATAAACCGTACTTCTAAATATTG
>CAYMXD010000002.1:0-7585 GCA_964394095.1 uncultured Mesohalobacter sp.
CAAATGCAAAATGCGCTTGATGATGAGTATCTGGAAATTAAAAAATAACCATCTCATCATCACCTAAAAAGGCAAATTTCTGAGTGATGGGATTGCTGCGGAGTTGTTTAAGATTGATATGAAGGCCTAATAACTACTGAAAATATGGTCACTTTTATTATATATGAGCAAAACAATTTCAATTTTACTGTCATTCATAAACCTGTATATTAAGGAATTATGCTTATTAATGACACATTTATGGAGATTTTCAAAAATTGATTTTGGACAAAGCTTAGGATTTGTTTTCAACTTTTTTACCAAGCTATCAACTTGATATTCAAATTTCTCAAATATATCTATGTTCCAGTCCTAAAATAATTGCTCAATGATATCTAAATAGCTGTTTCGAGCAGAAGCAGACCTTACGACTTCCATTATTTAATGTTTAACTGGCTGATTTTTGATTTAACAGCTTCTTTTACTTCATTATGGCTGTATATCTTACCCGAATCTAATTCATCTAAAGCATTTTGAATAGATTTTTTTTCATTTGAAGATAATTTAAAGTACCATTCATCAGTATATTGACCTTTTAAAGCATATAATTTATCAACAGTTTTTTCATCTTCCAAAGATGAAAGCCAATTTATTAAATCTAATTTTTTACTTTCTAAAGTTATATTTCAATAATAAAAAAAATATCCAACAATTTGTTAGTTATTCATTAAAATGCAGGCTAAAGCTTATGTATCTTAAGTCATATCCCTTATATTTGCAATTTAGATTAATTTAAAATAAAACACAATAGTGCAACTTAAGAAACAAGATATATACAAAGCTCTTGAGACCATTTCTGTAGCCGGTGAAGGTCAAAATATGGTGGAGAGTGGCGCTGTTCAAAATGTGGTCACTTTTGCAGATGAAGTGATTGTTGACTTAAAATTGTCTACACCCGCACTTCACATTAAAAAACGTGCGGAAGTTGATGTCATGAAAGCCATTCATGAACAGGTTTACGAGAAAGCAAAAGTAAAAGTCAACGTTAAAGTTGATGCACCCAAAGAGAAAAAAGTTAACGAAATTAAAGGTAAGCCCATTCCCGGCATTCAAAACATTATAGCCGTGGCCAGTGGAAAAGGTGGGGTTGGGAAATCTACCGTGACCGCTAATCTTGCAGTAAGCCTAGCGCAAATGGGGTTTAAGGTTGGCTTGTTAGATGCAGATATTTATGGGCCTTCTATTCCAACCATGTTTGATGTAGAAAACGAAAAGCCACTATCCGTGAAAGTTGAGGGCAAATCAAAAATGAAACCCGTTGAAAGTTATGGGGTAAAAGTCTTATCTATAGGGTTTTTCACCAAGCCCGGTCAAGCGGTTATTTGGCGTGGTCCTATGGCCGGTAAAGCGCTTAATCAAATGATTTTTGATGCTAATTGGGGGAAGTTAGACTTTTTATTAGTGGATCTACCTCCCGGTACCGGCGATATTCATCTATCCATCATGCAGTCTATGCCTATCACTGGTGCCGTGGTCGTCAGTACGCCTCAAAATGTAGCGCTGACCGATGCCAGAAAAGGCGTGGCCATGTTTCAGCAGGAGAGTATTAATGTCCCCGTTCTTGGTATTGTAGAAAATATGGCCTATTTTACACCAGAGGAATTACCAAACAATAAATATTATATTTTTGGAGAGGCCGGTGCAAAACGCTTATCACAAGATATAGACGTACCATTTTTAGGCGAAATTCCTTTAGTTCAAAGCATCAGAGAGTCCGGAGATGTTGGTCGTCCGGCAGCTTTACAAGAAGGCACAGTAACTTCCAATGCTTTTAAAGAATTGACTAAAAGTGTCGTTCAGGAAGTGGTGAATAGAAACGATAATTTACCCCCAACAGAAGCGATAAAAATTACAACCATGGCAGGTTGCAGCGCCGTTAAAAAGAAATAATTATGACCGGACAAGAATTAAAACAATCTATTGAAAACGCCTTGGAAGAAATCAGACCCTTTCTTCAAAATGACGGTGGTGATATTGCGCTTATTGACATTGAAGATGACGAAGTGGTCAAAGTCCAACTCATGGGCACCTGTGTGGGTTGCACCGTGAATCAAATGACTTTAAAGTCGGGGGTTGAAATGACGATAAAGAAACACGCACCACAAATAAAATCTGTGGTTAATGTACAAACTGTTTAATTTATGACCGTCGTCAGTTGAAATAAAAGTTATTTTAATAATTTTTGTATCAAAATTTGAAATTATGATCACTACAGACATACTTATCATAGGCGCTGGACCAACTGGTCTTTTTACGGTTTTTGAAGCAGGTTTACTCAAACTCAAGTGTCATATCATAGACGCTTTACCTCAGCCAGGGGGGCAATTAACCGAGCTTTATCCTAAAAAACCTATATATGATATTCCCGGGTTTCCGGAAGTTTTAGCCGGTGATTTGGTCGATAATCTCATGGAGCAAATCAAACCCTTTGAACCAGGATTTACTCTTGGAGAACGTGCAGAAGATATTGAAAAATTAGACGATGGCAGCTTCATCGTAACTACAAATGAAGGCACCAAACACCATGCAAAAGTCATTGCTATAGCCGGAGGTTTAGGCAGTTTTGAACCCCGTAAACCACCTATTGATAATATTGCCAAGTTTGAAAATAAAGGCGTATCCTACATGGTCAAAAATCCTGAAAGCTACAGAGATAAAGATGTGGTCATTGCCGGTGGTGGCGATTCTGCACTGGACTGGAGTATTTTCTTATCTAATGTGGCTTCTAAAGTGACACTGGTTCACCGAAGAAATGAATTTAGAGGGGCTTTAGAATCTGTAGACAAAGTCAAAGAACTGAAAGATAATGGCAAAATAAAGCTGATAACACCAGCTGAAATTGTTGACATTAATGGTAATGGAAAACTGGACAGTGTTCTTGTAAGAAAAAACAATAACCCTGAAGAAGACATCAACCTCAAAACCGATCACTTTATCCCGCTGTTTGGTCTATCGCCGAAGTTAGGGCCTATCGCCAATTGGGGTTTAGAGATTGAGAAAAACGCCATAAAAGTTGATAATACGCTTGATTACCAAACCAACATCCCGGGAATCTATGCTATTGGTGATGTAAATACTTACCCGGGAAAACTAAAACTTATTCTCTGCGGGTTTCATGAAGCCACCTTAATGTGCCAAAGCGCATACCAACGTATACATCCCGATAAACGTTATGTCATGAAATATACGACAGTTGGTGGCGTAACAGGTTTTGATGGCAGCAAAAAAGAAGCGCCCAAGGCTGTCGTAAAAAGCATTGACTAATCTGCTCATGAGCTTGGACATCAATATTACAATTATAGACCGAGAAGGCCAATCTCACGATGTGAAAGCACCAACAGATATGGCCATGAATCTTATGGAACTCGTTCGTTCTTACGAATTGGCTCCAGAAGGAACAATTGGCGTCTGTGGCGGCATGGCCATGTGTGCCTCTTGCCAGTGTTATGTTCAATCAGACACACCGCTTCCAGAAATGGAAATGGATGAAGAAGCCATGCTTGCTGAAGCATTTTTCGTAAAAGATAATAGCAGATTAGGTTGCCAAATCCCATTGACTCCGGAATTGGAAGGTCTTAAGGTTGAGCTGGCGCCTGAAGAAATATAATCAAATTTGAAAACCGTCATGAACTATAAAAAAGACGATTGTACGGAAGTCTGTTTATAGGAGCCGCATGGTTTATATTTTTTACTGTTGGTTTGATGGTGAATTTTGAACATATTGAGTAGTACTATTACTTTTATATTTTAATATCACTTATATACCTTGTTCAGTATTTTTATGAAAGTTACTATCAATATTTAATTATTGATGATAATACCATCACCAAACCCAATATTTTTGATACCCAAAAAATAACAATTTCAGAAATTACTCGTATCAAAAAATTTGCGGATGATATTAGGATCTATTCTAAGGATTCTAAAATTGGATTAGCAAAAAATCTGATAGAACCTCAAAGTTATGAGCAGCTTGAGAAAATCCTTGAAAAATATACACCTGTAAATGATGAGTCGATATAAGATTAAATTCCAGTGACAATACTAATCCATAATTGAAAATTGGTTAAAGTCTATAAAAGCTAAATATTTACTCGTGAGTTTTAAGTTCTTTGAAGTTTGAAACCTCGCACCCGTATCGTATAGGTAAGCATAATTTTTTTATAGTTCACAAGAATAATAAACTTAATATCTAATAATTATTCGACCTCCTCGGGGTTGTAAGTCGAATTAGGATCTATTAACTATAAATATTTGACCCATTCTGGGTCAACCATTTGTTCTACATATAGGTTATTTAAATCTATCATATTTCGATTGAGAATAGATTAACTCCGAAGGCGTTTAATGTTTATAGCAAAAACTTATTCATAATCCTATTGACCCAGAATGGGTCTTATAATTTATTTTAGATACTTTTAAATTATTGTAGTAGTTTCACCACTTGATAAACTCATCACCAGATTATGAGTTCAATTTAAATTAGGGGAACCATACGGATAAGCATTTTAGTTTAATAGCTCAGTGTTCTTCGTGCCTCCGTGGTTATTGATTTTCAATGCAAGTGCAAATGAATGCATATTTAAAATCTTAGCTAAAAAATGCTTTATAAATAGGATTTTATGGAATGCTTTAAAACCTCTAAGTTAATGCTATTAATAGTACAGACACTCATCGTCAGTATCAAAATGGATATCACCTAGCCTCTGTTTTAAAATTAGTATTTGCACTTAAGAAATACGCAAGCAAATCAGTAACTTAATCTAAAATTAGGGAATCATGCCCTTAGCAAAAAAACTATTTTGGCGGGAAAGATTCCAGAATCTTATTTATAGATGCTGTGATATTTTCATTTGAAGAAGATTCAGGTTTTACCACACCAGACATATCACCTTTCCAAACTAATTTTTCTCCGTTGTTTTTGATATCAACAAAATTTAAAACCAAGGTTCCTATTGTATATTCTTTCTCATTAGTAAAAGATTTACCAACACCTGTACTCAAACGTCGCTTCTTACCAAAATACCCTCTTATATTGACATTGCTAGTAGAATAATTCTTCTTTTTATCCAATTGAAGTCCTAAATCTACCAACAGATCAGGATTTTCAGATTTAGTAAACCCTTTAGCTGTTAGATTATTTTCAATAGCTTGGAAAATTCTGTTTTTCACAATATCATCTACGGGCAATTTTTTAGCTAATTCAGAAAACCCAAAGGTTTTATAGGTATCAAAATCAATACTCTGGTCATAATCGGAATTAAACTTTGTTGATTTACAAGACACTAAAGCCAAAATAAACATTGAAATAAATAAAGAAGAAGCTTTCATAACATTACATTTAGAATTTTTAAAATAAATTATTTACAATGTTAAGGTTTTTGCAGAATATTTTACTAATTTATTTAAAATAAATTCTCAAAATGAAAACCAGATAACCAAAAAAAAGGTATAAAAGTAAATTACTTTCAGGCACTCTTGTCACTTTAACGTGTTTAATTTGCAGTCTCAATATAAATCTTTTGACTTGCAGCGAGTTCGTTATGGGGTTTGATCATTTCTTTTTTATTGGCATAAAACCTATTTTGAGTATTTAAAATCAGAAAATAACACATGAGTATTTCAATGTATTTCATGCCCAAAAGATAAAGGTTGAAGATATTCTTCTGGTGAAGGAAAGTCCTGATGGTATTGCCTTTATTACCCCCTAGCGAAAGCATAGGTGTTTACAAAAAAACAATTGAAACAGATGATTTTCTGCACATGATATCATTCTTAAGAAAAATTCGCTAAAACTTCATGAGCACGAATTATATTAAGCGTTTTGATCTAAGTTCGATGTAATTTTATTTTGATTAATCAACTCAAAAATCAAGCATAAACTGATTGGGAATACGCTTAAGTTTATCTAAATTTGTAAAAAAATGATCATGTCCCAAGACCTATTTGAATCCCCGGATTATTATAATATAGATGATTTATTATCAGAAGAACATCTACTCGTTCGTCAGGCAGCCAGAGATTGGGTAAAACGCGACGTAAGTCCAATTATTGAGCAGGCAGCCCAGAAAGCCGAATTTCCTAAATCAATAATCAAAGGTTTGTCTGAAATAGGTGCTTTCGGGCCTTATATTCCTGAAGAATACGGCGGAGCAGGGTTAGACCAGATTTCATACGGTATAATCATGCAGGAAATTGAACGTGGCGACAGCGGTGTTCGGTCGACGGCTTCGGTTCAGTCTTCATTAGTCATGTTTCCAATTTACGCCTACGGCACTGAAGAACAAAAACAAAAGTTTTTACCAAAATTAGCAACAGGTGAATTCATGGGATCTTTCGGCTTAACAGAGCCGGATCATGGGTCGAATCCCGGAGGAATGACCACAAACTTTAAAGACAAAGGTGACCATTATTTATTGAATGGTGCCAAGTTATGGATATCAAATTCGCCATTTTGTGACATAGCCCTGGTTTGGGCTAAAAGTGAAGAAGGTCGCATTCACGGACTCATTGTTGAAAGAGGCATGGATGGGTTCTCCACCCCGGAAACCCATAACAAATGGTCTTTACGGGCCTCAGCAACAGGAGAATTGATTTTTGACAACGTAAAAGTTCCTAAAGAAAATATATTACCAGGTAAAAGTGGGCTTGGTGCACCATTGTCATG
The DNA here is from genome assembly GCA_964394095.1 of uncultured Mesohalobacter sp. Classification (GTDB taxonomy): domain Bacteria; phylum Bacteroidota; class Bacteroidia; order Flavobacteriales; family Flavobacteriaceae; genus Psychroflexus. The sequence continues at coordinate 6,707 of CAYMXD010000002.1, forward strand.
TCTAGACTCCGCACGATATGGTATTGCTTGGGGTGCTATTGGTGCTGCAATGGACTGTTATGATACGGCCTTGAGGTATGCTAAAGAACGCGTACAGTTTGGTAAACCCATAGCAGGGTTCCAACTTCAACAGAAGAAGTTGGCAGAAATGATCACCGAAATCACTAAAGCCCAGTTATTGGCTTTAAGATTGGGACAATTGAAAAATGAGAGCAAAGCCACTTCTGCTCAGATTTCTATGGCTAAACGGAATAATGTTGAAATGGCGATCAATATTGCCAGAGAAGCCAGGCAAATTTTAGGTGGAATGGGCATCACGGGAGAATACAGCATTATGCGACACATGATGAATCTTGAAAGTGTAATTACTTACGAAGGTACACATGATATACATCTTTTAATAACAGGACTGGATATTACGGGGATATCAGCATTTAAATAAATTAAGCATGGATAAGCTTGAAGAAGTATTAAAAAATCTGGAACCGCTACGTCATCAACTCTTAAATCACGACTTATACAAATATATAGAAACCCCCGATGATTTAAGAACATTTACAGAGCACCATGTATTTGCAGTTTGGGATTTTATGTCTCTTGCTAAAGCCCTTCAACAAAAATTGACTAACGTGAATGTGCCCTGGACGCCTAGACAAAACCCCGAATACACTTATCTTATTAACGATATTGTTCTCGCCGAAGAATCTGATGTAAATAAAAACGGCAAAAGGCAGAGCCACTTTGAAATGTATCTTCAGGCTATGGAAGATATTGAGGCCTCTACTGCAGAAATCCATCAATTTATTGAGCAAATTCAGCATGGTACTGATGTCTTTTTGGTTATATCTGCAAGTGATTTACCAAAATCTGTAAAGGCTT
>CAYMXD010000002.1:7595-15112 GCA_964394095.1 uncultured Mesohalobacter sp.
AATTACACCAAGTGGTTTCAGCATTTACGTTTGGGCGTGAGGAATTAATTCCCGATATGTTTTCTGAAGTGATAGGACAAATTCAGCAAAAGTTTCCCGATGAAAATATTTCAAACCTGAAATATTATTTTGAAAGGCATATAGAAATTGATGCAGATGTACATGGTCCCATGGCCATAAGTTTAATAAAGAATTTATGCCAGAACGACGATGCAATGTGGCAAGAGGTTGAAAAAACTGCTAAGAAAGCTCTAAAAAAGCGACTAAAACTCTGGGATGTTATTTTAATGAAAATAATGAGGCAAAAAGCCATTGCCTGATATTTTTTTTAAGAACCATAAAACAAATAGGGTTTTGGTATAATAATTGATGATTTATATAATAAAAAAATGATATTATGACTAAATTTTTCACTTTACTATTAGGACTAACATTTATAACAACCTCTTTTGGTCAAGCCGAGTTGATGGGCTTTAGAGACTATAGAGACATTGCCGACTCATTTTATATGAAGTTTGAAGGCAGCGATAAATTTGATATTGAGGATGTAGAAGGTACACCTTTTTTAAAAGAAGATTTTGTGTATGGTTACATTGTAGATACTACAGTTAAAAATAAATCACAGACTTTTCTCAGGTATGATATTTACAATGACATTTTTGAAATACAACTTGACCCCAATGATGAAAGTTTAAAAACACTAGAAAGAACAACTAGATTTCAATACCTTATAGATGGAGAAACCTTTGTTTTGATACAAACTGATGCTCTAAATGAAGAGCATTATACCTCAGGCAATGGTTATGCTGTAGAGTTGACATCTCCTGAAAAAGAGGCCGTTTTGTATAAAAGGTATTATAAAAGCTTAAAGCCAGGCTCCAAAGGCGCCACCTCTTACCAGCCAGATATCCCGCCAAGAATAAGTAGTAAATTGATGTTTCTCATCAAATTTGGAGATACCTATGTAAAAGCAGAAGACCATAGAAAACGTATTCTCGACGCTTTTCCTAGTGATAAACAAAATGCTATCAAAAAATATATTAAGTCTAAAAAATTCAAATTTAGAGGTAGTGATAAAGAAATCGAAAATGAAATGAAACAGGTTGTTAGATATTATAACAGCTTATAAACTTTATTTCCCGGCTACAAAATCTTTCAAATAAAAAGGCTCAAAATAAGCAACATCTTCAAAAAGTTGTTGCTTATATTTTTGATTAGCCATCTTTACCATGTGTTGCGCTGAAGGGTTGTTGTAATTGAAGCTAGTTTTTTGTTTCACCCGACAAACCTCTTCAAATTTTTTAACACCATTTCCAATAAAGTGAAGGGTTTTTCTAGAATGAAATTGACTTACGAAAGCATCGGGATCTAGAATTTTTGCTTCAATTTCAGTCAAAGATTCAAGTTCAAAATCAAATACCTGGGTATACACTTCCATACGTCTGGCATCAATCATAGGGATAATTAGGTCTTGAGCTCCAATTGTTTCTGCTTGAGCAGCCAGTGTTTTTAATGTTGAAATACTTATTAAAGGGATACCTAAAGCATAACATAAGCCTTTTGCTGAAGACACTCCGATTCTCAATCCGGTGTAAGATCCAGGACCTTTACTTACTGCTACAGCACTAAGTTGTGACTTTGAAATTTTCGCTTCCCGCAAAGCCTGTTCAATAAAAATGTGAAGCTGCTCAGCGTGGGAGTAATTATTAGAATCCTGTTCTACTAAAGATAATAATTTATCATCTTTAGATACTGCCACAGAGCAATTGGTCGTGGATGTTTCTATACAGAGTATGTAGGCCATTATTATTCAACGGGTCTAATTCCGAAATACAATTCTAAGACTTTTATACTAAATATATAGTCATATTTAGCCCGAATTAAGGTATTTTGTGCGTTAGTTAAATTCAGTTTAGATTGACTGAGTTCAAATGAGTTACTCATCCCTACATCAAACCTGTCTTTAGCATAATCATATGCGGTTTGTCTGGCTTCTACTGTTTTTTGTGCAGCCTCGTAAGATTTTGCCGCCCCCTGAGCGTCTACATAAGCTTGGTAAACATTAGATTCCAGATCTAATTCGGCTTGCTTGAGCCTGTTTTTATTTCGCTCAAGGTCTACTCTGCTTCTTTTTACATTATTTCTTGTAGCCAAACCGTTAAAAACAGGAATATTTAACTGTATGCCATAGGTGATACCATCGTTTCTCCATAGCTGATCTATAAAAGGCAAAGGATCAAGAGCTTCTGTCAAGAAATTAGGTGTAAGGACAGCTTGTTGAGTGCCTTCTACAAAACCAATTTGTCTTGTGGGATTATCCGGGTCTATACCCCCGGAAGCTATTCTTTCTCTGTCGGATTCACGGGTATTGTAGTTGAAAAAACCACTTAATGAAGGCATATAAGCACTTTGAGCAATCTCGACATTTTTTTCAGCAATTTCTACATTTTTCTCAGCAATTTTAACTTCATATCGCTCTTCTTTAGATTTTTCTATAATTTCATCTATACTTTTATTCATGATGTCTGTAATGGGTACATCATAAGATTCGTCGGCAATATCAAAATTTTCGTAATCGTCCAAAAGCAAAGTTTGCGCTAAACTGATCAAAGATATTCTCACATCATTTTGAGCTACAACTATCTGCTGTTGCTCGTCTGCATTGGTAGCTTGTAAATCTAAAACATCACCCTCCGGAATTGTTCCGGCATCAACCTGTGCTTGGGCGAGCTCAATTTGCTCTTGAGTAACTCTGTTTTGTTCTTCAAGAATAGCCAGTGTTTGTTTACTCACTAAAATTTGCAAATATGAATTGGCCACAAATAAAGCAATATTATCTTCCATTTGTTCTAGGGAATACAAACTGGCCATCTGCGCTAACTTGGCACGCTGCAGGGTTCTCCAGTTTTGAAGCCCGTTGAATATATCAACGCCAACGGTTGCTCCCATAGAAAAGTTTCGAGTCACCTGATTTTCAAGCACTCCGGTAACTACATTTTGTGTAAGACCGGAATTCCAGTTATTATTGGCGTTTAAATTAAGAGAGGGCAGAAAGTTTCCAACAGCATCTGCCTTATTGATATCTGCATCTAGTTGATCTAATTTTGATTGACTGATATCAATATTATTTTCATAGGCATATTCTATACAAGCTTCTAATGTCCATTCTTTTGGTACATCACTGTCTTGGGCAAAGAGCCCAAAACTGAGCAGACCTATAAATGATATGATTAGATTTTTCATTTGTAATTTAGTTTTGATGGTTTATATTAAAGACTTATCCTCTTCTTCCTCTTGATCCAGAGTCTTCTTTTACTTTATTCCAAACTTTAATCTTATCGTCTTCAGATAAGCCCTCTTTCACTTCAACATTTATACCGTCGCTTATGCCTAGTGTAATATCTCTTCGTTCAAATTTTTGATCGCCTACCATGACCTCAACATAAGGTTTTTTAGTGTCCTTATCAAATTGCACTAAAGCTTCTTTTATGGCTAAAACATCTTCAGCTCTTTCTAAAATGATAGAAGCATTGGCGCTTAAACCTGCACGGATAAAAATATCATCTTCTCGCTTGGCCAGTATGCCTTCTATTTCAAATTGAACGGCTCCGTTTTCTTCAACGCCTTGAGGAGCGATGTAGTCTAAAACAGCATCAAAAACAATGTCTTCAATTGCTCCAACTGTTATTTCTAGCGGTAAGCCTTCTTGAATTTTACCCACTTCAGATTCGTCCACTTTGCCTTCAAAAATCATTTCATTCACGTTGGCTATAGTGGCTATTGTTGTGCCTTCATTGAAGTTGTTGGCTTCAATAACTTGATTTCCCACTTTCACCGGAACATCAAGTACCATTCCGGAAATGGTGGCTTTAATTTCAGTTGTTGCGGCATCACCAATACCTTCGGTAGTCCCTGTATTGATGATTTCAAAAGTTTCTTTGGCGGCTTCTAAATTTTGTTTAGCAATATCATAAGAGCGCTGAGCCAAATCAAAATCATTGGCAGAAATCACGCCTTTTTCAAATAATTCTTTTTGGCGATTATAGATTTTTTGCTCATTTGTCAGATTAATTCGTGCAGTGCGGATTTGGTTTTTAGAATTGTTCAAGTTGGTAACATTTGGTACAACTTTCAATTGGGCCACAAGTTCTCCGGCTTTTACAGTATCGCCTGCTTTCACAAATAGTTTGTCAATAATTCCGGAAATATTTGGCTTCACGGGCACTTCCTCACGTGGGGTGATAGTCCCGGTTGCAATGGTTTCTCTGACAATAGTTTCTGTTGTGGGCGTTTCTGTTTTATAGGTTACCGGTGCTTCTTGATCTTTTTGATATAAATAATAGACAGCACCTCCAAACAACAATGCGAGAAGAACTAAAACGATGATGGTGATTACTTTTTTCATTAATTATGGTTTGATTTGTTATAAATTTTATTCGGTTCTTAAGGCCTCTACAGGTTTAACACGGATGGCGTTTTGAGCAGGGATAAATCCGGCTAAAAGTCCGGCAAATATCAAAATACCCAATGCAACCAAGACAGTGACATAATCTACACTTGGGTTGATAAACATCGTTTCTGGTGAAGTAGATGCTCCCAAAAATTGGTTCAACACAAAGATGACTAGTGTTGCAAATACGATTCCCGCCATTCCTGCAATAATGGTTAGGAATACAGATTCAAATAAGATCTGCCCTCGTATTTGCCAGGGCGTTGCACCAAGGGCTCTACGAACGCCTATTTCTTTGGTACGTTCTTTAACGACAATAAGCATGATATTACTTATACCAATTACACCGGAAAACAAGACAAGGATGCCTACTAAGTAAGCCACTGCGTCTAAAGCTGAAAATAAACCGCTTATTTTAAGGTATTGTTCATATAAATCGAAATTACCAATAGCATTGTCATCCTCAGGATTAATACGATGTCTTTTCTTAACTACATCAAATACCTCTGTTTTTAGATTGGTTATAGAGTAACCATCTTTGGCTGTTACCGCCATCCAGCCAACTACATTCCCCATATTAAAGGCTTGGGAATAGGCTGAAAACGGAACAAATATTTGTTTTTGTGCTTCTTCTAAATCACCACGGGACGAACTAGTTTTCTCATACATGCCGATAACCATAAAGTTGACCCCTTGTATTTTGATGTAGCTTCCCAGCACCTCTTCTCCATTATCGTATAGCCCTTTCTGAACTCCCGTTCCAATCACGGCTACTTTACGTTTTTGTTCGATATCGTTTTGGTTGATAAATCTACCTTTGATGATGTTCATGGGCTCTTGATTGATGATTTCCGGATAATCACCATAAACATTATAAGCCCCAGATTTTAAACCTTTTGTTACATTATTTGCTCCGCCAAAACCACCGAGTTGATTTCGAGGTGATACATATTGCAGTCCTTCAACGTTATTTTTAAGCGCTTCAACATCACCAATTTTAAAATTAAAGCGACGTCCTTTGGGCAAACCATCATAAGGTTTTGTAGTTCTCATGGTCCACATAAACATGGAATTGGTGGCAATACCGGAAAATCCCTGTTTCACTCCATTTTCAAGACCATTACCGGCTGCTAATAGAATGACCAAGATAAAAATTCCCCAAAACACCCCAAAAGCTGTTAGCAAAGTCCTGAAAATGTTTGAGGTCAGTGATTCTAATATTTCATTCCATTTATCTCTACTAAACATATTATTCTTCTCTTAAGGCATTAATTGGTTTTATTTTCGCACCCCGATAGGCGGGAAAAAATCCGGCAATAGCACCGGCGATGACTAGAACAATGACGGTAGAAATTGCAATATTAAAACTCACTTCGGGATTTGATATAAATTCTGTATTAATCATTGGTCCAACAAATTCAAGTAAAACCAGACCTACAATAAGTCCCATAAAACCTGAAACGGCAGTTACAAAAATAGACTCATGAAGAACCATAGCTACAATACTCATCGGTTTTGCGCCAAGTGCTTTTCTAATGCCAATTTCTTTGGTGCGCTCTTTAACGATAATAAGCATGATATTACTTACGCCGATAATGCCTGCTAATAAACTCGCTAAGCCTATCAACCAAAAAAATAATTTAATATTGTTGGTTAAATCGTAAAAGCGTTTTGAATTTTCAATAGAATTACTAAAATTAATGGCTGAATTATCTAGTGGTGACACAGTGTGTTTTGCTTTTAGCATCGACTCTAGCTCTGCTATAAGTTGATTAGAATTTTCTAAAGCAATATCAAAGGATTGCGCTTTTGGCAGGGTAAAACTTAAGTTCTGAATATCTTGTCCGGCACCAAAAACCTTTTGCATGGTAGACAGTGGCATCAACACTTTAGACTCTTCGCGGTCTCCACCCGGGTCTTGAAAGACACCAACAACCTTAAAGTTGATGTCTCTCACCTCTATTAATTCACCAAGTGGATTTTTATCTTCAAAAAGTTCGTCTCTTACTTTTTTTCCTATCACTACGTGTTTTGTGAATTTTTTTTGGTCAATCTCATTGATAAACCGGCCATTTATCATGCCTGCATTTTCAAGAAACTGATAATCCGGTAGTACACCTTCAATTCTATAACTTCCTGATTTATCTTTATGACTTGTCAATCCTGACCAAATGCGGTAAACTGAGGATTTATATTCCAGTTCATCTCCAAAATTATCTAATAATATGTCGTAATCTTCATTTTTAAATTGAATTCGACGACCAGGATTTAAACCCTTATATTCTACTCCGGTTACGCCGGTGTAAACTGAAATTCTATTGGTAGCATCTCGCTGAAATTGTTCTTCAACTCCATTTTTCATCCCTTCGCCTACGCCGAGAAGTAGAACCAATATTAAAATACCGGTAGCCACAGAAAAACCCGTTAAAAATGTACGCAACTTGTTTTTATTGATGGCTTCAAAAACTTCTGACCAGCGTTCGAGACTAAACATTAGAAAGGGCTTTTACCTGTTCAACTTTTCTATCGTCTATTATAACGCCGTCTTTGAGGTTGACAATACGTTTGGTCATATGGGCAATATCATCTTCGTGAGTAACGACCAAAATGGTTTTGCCTTCGTCATTTATTTCCTGTATCAGGTTCATGATTTCGTAGGAGGTTGTAGAATCTAAAGCACCGGTTAACTCATCAGCTAATATTACTTTGGGTTGACTTGCCAGGGCTCTTGCAATGGCTACCCGTTGCTTTTGTCCACCGGATAATTCATTGGGTAAATGCTTGGCCCAATCTGCTAAACCAACTTTTTCCAGATAAGACATCGCCATATCTATTCGCTCTGAACGCTTTACGTTTTGATAATATAAAGGCAAAGCCACATTGTCTAGAGCTGATTTATAATTAATCAGATTAAAAGATTGAAAGATAAAGCCCAAAAACTTATTGCGATAATTAGCTGCAATCTTTTCAGTGAGGTTTTTGATTTCCACGCCGTCTAAATGGTAAGTTCCTAAATCCGCTTCGTCTAGCATTCCTAAAATATTGAGCAATGTAGATTTGCCTGAAC
>CAYMXD010000002.1:15122-20468 GCA_964394095.1 uncultured Mesohalobacter sp.
AAGACCCCATAATTGCTACCAACTCGCCTTCTTTGACTGAAAAATTGATTCCTTTTAATACATGCAATGAATTTTTACCGATTTTGTAGGATTTGTGGAGGTCTTTTATTTCAATCATAAAGCTTGGCTTTGACCTGTAAGACGTTTAAATATAATTTTTGTTACAAAAGAAATTGGATATTATTATTTTTTTAACAGAATCAAGGTGTCTGTCCCTATTATTAAATAAACTTATGATTTTTAGAATGCTTTTTAAAGTAAATTTTTGCTTGCTAATTTTTGCAAATTCTAAATCGCTTTGAACTCTTTTTATCTGTTAAATTTTTAGGATGTAATAGACCCAAAAGGTTTTTGAAACTTTCGGGACGGTGGGGTTGTTGAGGTGCGAAGTTGCAAACTTCGCACAGCGGTTATATCTAACCCGAGGGGTTTAAGAAACCCCTTGGGTTTTGAATTTACTCTACGAGTTATCGTATCAAAAATGAATAAAGCAATGGCCATAAAAAAGTACACTTTTCTTTAGCCAATCTAAGGGGCTTTATAAATGGGACTTGATGCTTATCGAGTGAAGACCCAAAAGGTTTTTGAAACCTTTTGGGACGCGATGTGGGTGTTTTTACGGCGATTACTTAAAATTAATTGGTGCTATCTAACTAAGCTTTTAGCCACTTTTTATAACTCAATTCTTTTGATAACATCTGTTTGAGGTCTTCAATTTTTACGCGCTCTTGTTCCATCGTATCACGATTTCTGATGGTTACTGAACCGTCATCTTTGGTGTCATGGTCTACGGTGATGCAAAACGGTGTTCCGGCGGCGTCTTGTCTTCTGTAACGGCGACCAACGGCGTCTTTTTCATCATAAGTCACATTAAAATCCCATTTCAGATCTTCTACAATTTGCTCTGCGATTTCCGGTAAACCATCGCGTTTTAACAAGGGTAGAATTGCGGCTTTTACCGGAGCTAAAATAGATGGTAATTTTAAAACTGTTCGCGAAGAACCATCGCTTAAAGTTTCATCCTGAAGCGCTGCTGAAAACACGGCGAGAAACATGCGGTCTAAACCAATTGACGTTTCTATGACATAGGGCGTGTAGGATTCTCCTTCTTCATGGTCGTAAAATTGGAGTTTTTTACCTGATAAATTTTCATGCGCTTTCAAGTCAAAATCGGTTCTGGAATGGATGCCTTCCAGTTCTTTAAATCCAAATGGAAAATCGAACTCGATGTCTGTGGCGGCATTGGCATAATGGGCCAGTTTTTCATGGTCGTGAAAACGGTAATTGTCTTTGCCCAAGCCTAACGAATCATGCCAGGCCTGGCGTTGTGCTTTCCAATATTCAAACCATTTGAGTTCGTCTCCGGGCTTGACAAAATACTGCATTTCCATCTGTTCAAATTCGCGTTGTCTGAAAATGAATTGTCGTGCAACTATTTCATTTCTAAAGGCTTTCCCGATTTGGGCAATACCAAAAGGAATTTTCATTCGCCCGGTCTTTTGCACGTTAGAAAAATTTACAAAAATGCCCTGTGCGGTTTCCGGTCTAAGGTATAAATCTGAAGCCGATTCTGAAGAGGCGCCCATTTTGGTGCCAAACATCAAATTGAACTGCTTAACATCGGTCCAGTTTTTTGAACCTGTCGCCGGACAAGCAATGTCTAATTCTTCAATCAAGGCCTTAACGTCTGCTAAATTTTCTTCGGTTAGGGATTTGGCAAGACGTTCTAAAATGTGTTTGGACTGTGTACGGTATTTGACCACGCGCGGATGAGTACTTACAAACTGGGCTTCATCAAACTCGTCTCCAAAACGTTTTTTGGCTTTTTTGATCTCTTTTTGCGCTTTTTGTTCCAGCTTTTCAACATAATCTTCAACCAGCACATCGGCACGGTAGCGTTTTTTGGAGTCTTTGTTGTCGATTAAGGGGTCGTTAAACGCATCGACGTGCCCGGAAGCTTTCCAGGTTTTGGGGTGCATGAGAATGGCGGCATCCAGCCCCACGATGTTTTGGTGAAGCTGGGTCATGCTTTTCCACCAGTAGTCTTTGATGTTATTTTTGAGTTCCACACCGTTTTGACCGTAGTCGTAAACGGCACTTAAGCCATCGTATATTTCACTCGATGAAAAAATGTAGCCATATTCTTTTGCGTGAGCGATGACTTGCTTGAATTTGTCTTGATTATTTGCCATGGCGCAAAAATAAAAAAATATCCTTACTAAAATGCAGATCATTCTAGGAGTAAAAGAAATTAGATTATAAAAAATAAAGCATGATTGACTTTATTGATTTTAAAGACACAAACGCTTAAAATGTTTTATGAGTTATGCCGGCTTAACTGATAGATATAGAGAAATGAGATGTCTATTAAATTTACCTATTAAATGAACAGTAATTAATTTGTATTATTACCAACTAGAGTTTCAATAACATAAGGATAATATCCACTTTATATAATCTGATTATCATACCTTTTTTAAAACTGCTTTAAACTTGAAAATATCTAGTAGCCTAAATGTCAAGTCTTTATATTTAAACTATAATTAAAAGCACATTTGTTCTATAAATGCTTCTTAGACATTTTACAATAAATTAAACTATAGATAAGGTGATTAGAAATATTTTTTAGAATTTTTGTTAATAATTTGAGAATATAAATTAAAACAAACATCAAGAAATATTTTATTATTCAACTTAAATAGCAGATGACTTATATATTATTAATAGCCTTATTTCAGTTTACTGTCTTACTTTTGCTTCTATTGACTTCTGGAAAACTTAAAAATACAGAACGTATTATTTCCCTTTTTTTTTCTTTTGCCATAGCTCATTTTTTATTAAAGTTTTTGATTTTTAGCGTTTATCATAGAGTAGACTTGTTTTTAAACTTACCCACTTGTTTTACATTAGGTTATGGCCCTATCCTTTATTTATATACATTAAAATTTTATAAAATCAAGCAGACTTACAAAAACTGGTTACATTTTTTGCCTTTCTTTTTAGCGTCCGTAGTATATGTTTTTTTGATTTTGATTAATTTTATTAATGATGAAATTCCTAAAACGCTTCTTTCCACCTATAGAATCACCTCAATCATAGCTTATTACTTGTCTATTACTATTTATTGTGTTCTTAGCTTGAAGACTATTTACAGAAATAGACACCGTTACCAGGGGTTTGAATGGAAAAGACTGAGTATAATCAATACTTTATTGTTTGTATCGCCAATAGCAAGCTTTGTTTTTGCCGTTTTGTTTAATTCAATATTAAAAGAAAGCTATATCCCAAGATCTATTATTTATATTTCTCTTATACTCATCTCAGTTTTATTAATGCAGCACTTATATATTTTAAATAAAAAGAAAGAACTCTTAAGGAAAAAACAAATAGCTTCTGGAAAGTATTATAAGTCTGCACTTTCAGACGAACAATTAAAACGCATTGCTCAACAACTTGAGGCTTATATCCAAAGTTCAAAACCATGGTTAAAAGAAGATCTTTGTTTGGAAGCCTTATCCCAAAAAGCAGGAATACCAAAACATCATCTTACTCAAGTCTTTAATACATACTATCAAAAAAACTTTTACCAGTTCATCAACGAGTTTAGGGTAGAAAAGGCTAAAGAAATCATTTTGCAAACAAACTCAAAAAGATCTATGATGGATATAGCTCATGAGTGTGGTTTTAGCTCAAAATCTTCATTCAACAGATACTTTAAGTCAATAACAGATCAAACCCCTTCAGAATTTAAAAGGAAAATGCAAGTTTCTTAAGCTTTAAATTTAAATGTTAACTTATTTATCACTAGTCGCCCATTTGTATAGTCTTAAACTACGCCTAAGTTTCTATCTAAATTAATTGTGGTTGATATTGACGATAGTTCAGATACCCCTAAGCTTTTGTTTTAAAAAGAGCATTCCAAATCAAAAAAAGCCTTCCTATATCGACTTAACAATTTGTTTACAAATTGATTGCATTTTAGTAATTAATCTTAAGTCATTGTTATATAGTTCATTATAACAAGAATAAGTGTCTGTAAAATGGGCGAGACTTTTACATGGTTCAATAAAATGGGTGTGACCAAAATATTTGATTTGGATTTAATATTTGTAAAAAAAAACTAAACATGAAAACAAATTTATTTTTAGGTTTTACAAAAAGTAAAAAGATTGGAGTAATAGTTGTAACATTTTTTCTTCTAGGAATGTATACTGCGATTGCTCAAAACTCTAACTCTACTCTAGAAGGAGTGGTTATAGATAGCTACGGCGCTCTACCTGGTGCTGAAATAAAAATTAAAGACACAAATCTTGGTACTATTACAGATATGTCTGGTCAATTTTCTATTAAGAATATTCCATCTGGTGAGTTTACACTTAGCATTTCATTTTTAGGATATAAGACATATGAGAAATCATTGAATATAGAAAATGAAGCTTCAATGAATCTAGGTGAAATTACTTTAAAACAAGATTATGGTGAGCTAGAAGAAGTTGTAGTAAAAAGTACTTATAGGCCGTCTCAAGCCAGAGCTTTATCTTTACAAAAGAAATCTGCAGCAATAATGAATGTACTTGCTGCGGATGCTATCGGAAAACTGCCAGATCGTAATGCTGCTGAAGCTGTTCAGCGAATTCAAGGGGTGTCTATTGAAAGAGATCACGGCGAGGGTAGATATGTCAGCGTAAGAGGTGCACCATTAAAATGGAACTCAAATCTCATTAATGGCAATCGATTACCTGCTGCTGTTGGTACATCAGATGGGTTGGGCACTGGTTCTGATCGGTCTGTACCTTTAGATATTTTTCCATCAGAATTGATTCAATATGTGCAATTATCTAAAGCTATAACTCCAGATATGGAAGGAGATGCTATTGGAGGTTCGGTAAATATTATCACCAGAACTGCACCTAATGAACGTACTCTGAACGTAAACTTAGCTGGGGGATATAATAATCAAGCAGAGGATGGAAGTTATAATGCATCGATATTATACGGCGACAGATTTTTTAACGATAAACTTGGGATAATAGTATCTGGCGCAATATGGGAAAGAAACTGGGGTACAGATAATTACGAAGCCATATACAATGCAAATTTAGAGGATCCAGTGCAACAATTTTCTGTAGCTCAGCTTGAGCTTAGAGACTATCTAGGGAAACGCTCAACGCTAGGACTAAATGTGCGAGCCGAGTATAACTTCAATGAGGATAACAAAGTTTATTTTAGAGGAATCTCTACAAGCTTTGAAGACGACGAAAAATCACGTGAGTTTTTATTTTTATTTAATGAAGATGCAGCTCAATTAAGACAAAGAAAGGCCATCTTTGGCATTTACCTAAGTGG
>CAYMXD010000003.1:0-2443 GCA_964394095.1 uncultured Mesohalobacter sp.
ATCTTTTACCGACGCCCCTCCAAATTTGAATACTTGTATCATTTAATTTTAATTAGCTTTAATATAAAGACTATAAGATTGTCAAAAAGTTTATTGATATTATCAACTAAAATATAGTTATCGTTTAAACTAAGAATTCCCAAAAGCCTTAATAATCTTTTTATCCATCTGCACCGTTCGCCATTCTTCAAAAACCGTGGCACCATAGGATTCATAAAAGTTGATGGCATTGGTATTCCAATCTAAAACCACCCATTCTACCCGATTGATGTTTTCATCTTTGGCATGATATATCAAGCGTTCAAAAAGGGCTTTGCCAATCCCTTTCTTACGGTGTTTTTCTTTTACAATCAAGTCTTCCAGATGAATCGTCAAGCCTTTCCAGGTCGAAAAACGATTATAAAACAAGGCCATACCCAGTATTTCGCCATCTTCTGCTTCAGCTATAAAACATTCAAATGATTTGTGTTTACCAAACCCATGATTTAGCAAATACGATTCATCAATCTCTACAGCATCCGGCTCATTCTCAAAAATCGCCAATTCATGAATTAAATCTAAAATACCTGAAACATCTTCGGCTTGGGCAAAACGAATTTTAAATATCATAATTTTTTATATTAAAAGACAAAAATAGGTAAAGAAAAATATTTAGCAATAATGAATTAAGAGTTCAAAAATGCTATATTTTATTAACTTTTTGGTTAATTTTGTATAAAACTACAACGATATAGCTATGGGTCAACCGCATCAAACTTTAGGAGAATACATTATAGAAAATCAAAAAGCCTTTCAATATTCTTCCGGTGAACTTTCAAGGCTGATTAGTTCGATAAAATTAGCTGCAAAAGTTGTCAATCATGAAGTGAATAAAGCGGGCTTGGTCGATATTTTGGGAGCGCACGGCGAAACTAATATTCAGGGAGAAGATCAACAAAAGTTAGATGTTTACGCCAATGAAGTGTTTATAGACACGCTGATAAACCGAGAAATTGTCTGTGGAATAGCCTCTGAAGAAGAAGACGAATTTATTACCGTAAAAGGCCATAATGGGGCTCATGATAATAAATATGTGGTTTTAATGGATCCTTTGGACGGGAGTTCTAACATAGATGTCAACGTGTCTGTAGGGACTATTTTTTCTGTTTTTAGAAGGATAACGCCAGTCGGAGAACCCGTACAAATGAAAGATTTTCTACAGCCGGGAAATCAACAGGTCGCCGCGGGGTATATCATTTACGGTACATCTACCATGCTGGTTTATACCACAGGACACGGTGTTAATGGGTTTACGCTAAACCCTGCTCTTGGCACTTATTATTTATCCCATCCTAACATGAAATTCCCGGAAACCGGTAAAATTTATTCTATGAACGAAGGCAATTACGTGCATTTCCCAAAAGGCGTAAAAAATTACATCAAATACTGCCAAATGGAAGAAGGTGATCGGCCTTATACCTCAAGATATATAGGCTCTTTGGTTTCAGACATTCACCGAAATATGATTAAAGGCGGCATTTACATTTATCCCAAAAGCTCTAAAGTTGCCAACGGTAAATTACGTTTGCTTTACGAATGTAGCCCTATGGCTTTTATTGTAGAACAAGCCGGCGGAAAAGCCAGTGATGGCTTTAGACGGATAATGGATATTGAACCCAAAGAACTTCACGAACGCGTCCCTTTCTTTTGTGGTAGCAAAAAAATGGTTGAAAAAGCCGAGGAATTTATGCAGGTCTATAAGGAGGACTAGTGAAGATTAACTCACGATTATAATTTAAATTACTTGGAATTAGAAGAGTAACAATTTGGGCGTTACCCCGAAATTGCTTCGCTAATTTCGGGGTCGGGCTTTACGCTACAATCTTTTGTTCGTACCTCACAAAAGGATTTCCACTGCAATCCCTAACGCAAGATTCGAACGCTAAACACCATTTACGAGTTTATGGGTTTATGAGTTTATGAGTTTAATGTTTAATGTTTAATGTTTATAACTTCTAATCTCAAAATCCAAAATCTTACTTCTAACTTCGTAAATCTAACTTCTAAATATCTTCTAATATCTAACTTCTCACATTCTTCATATAACACTTAGTCAAATGTATGATTTTCAATTTATAACGTATTTAGCCCATACTCGTCACATCGAGCCTGCCTCTCAGGCAATCTCATCAACTTAAAACTAAATTAATCTTTCAAATGATATTTTGAGTAAAGAAGTCTAGGATTGCCGCGTCGAATATGTCTGCCTTTGGCAAACATATTCTCCTCGCAATGACAAAGGCATCCTAGTAAAAAATTGGAATATGGACCGCAACCATTTAGGGAAGGTCAAAGGTCAGTAATCTCAAAATCCAAAATCGTAAATCCAAAATCGTACTTCTAACTTCGTAAATCTAACTTCTAATATCTAATATCTAACTTCTAATATCTAAAACACTACCGG
>CAYMXD010000003.1:2453-8890 GCA_964394095.1 uncultured Mesohalobacter sp.
TAGGGAAGGTCAAAGGTCAGTAATCTCAAAATCCAAAATCGTACTTCTAACTTCGTAAATCTAACTTCTAAATATCTTCTAATATCTAAAACACTACCGGCCATCGTAAGATTTCACCGCATCCACAAAAGCCTTTGCATGGTCAACGGGAATATTTGGTAATATGCCATGACCGAGATTAGCAATGTATTGATCTTTACCAAATTCATCTATCATTTGGTGTACCATTCTCCTGATGTCTTTTGGCGGAGACAATAAGCGTGAGGGGTCAAAGTTGCCTTGTAAGGTGATACTATTGTTCGTAAAAGCTCTGGCATGTTTTGGACTACAGGTCCAGTCGACACCCAATGCCGCAGCACCGGAAGTTGACATGTGTTCTAAAGCAAACCAACAGCCTTTTCCAAATACAATTACAGGAATCTCCGTTTTAAGAGCGTCTATAATTTGCTGAATGTACTGCCAAGAAAACTCCTGATAATCTACCGGAGACAGCATGCCACCCCAGGAATCAAACACCTGCACCGCATCAACACCGGCTTTCACTTTGCCTTTGAGGTAAGCAATGGTGGTATCTGTGATTTTTTGTAATAATTCGTGTGCTAAATCAGGTCTTGAAAAACACATGGCTTTAGCTTTATCGAAGTTTTTGGAGCCTTGCCCCTGAACACAATAACAAAATATCGTCCATGGTGAACCCGCAAAACCAATTAACGGGACTTGATCGTTCAAGGCTTGTTTTGTCATTTTGATGGCATCAAAGACATAGCCTAAAGTTTCATCAACATCGGGAACAATAGCCGCTTTAACGCGTTTTTCGGTGTTGACTGGATTGGGCAACCAGGGGCCGACCCCGGGTTTCATCTCCACTTCAATATTCATCGCCTGCGGCACAACCAAAATATCGCTAAAGAGAATTGCAGCATCGGTACCCACTTGTTCTATGGGCATTACGGTAATTTCGGTAGCCAATTCAGGCGTTCGACAACGGGTAAAGAAATCGTATTTGTGCTTCAATGTCATAAAATCAGGCAGATATCTGCCTGCCTGACGCATCATCCAAACCGGTGGACGTTCTAGAGTTTCGCCTTTTAAAGCGCGTAAAAATAAATCGTTTTTAATCATAAAGTTTTTTAATCTCTGCCCATGTAAATCATAATAAAGTACAGCAAGGTGGCTAATGAGCCTATAGCAGCAACAACATAAGTTCTGGCTGCCCATTTGAGGGCGTCTTCAGATTGCTTGTATTCCTCTGAGGTTACAATAGCGTTATCTTTTAACCATGCTAAGGCACGATTACTGGCATCGTATTCAACCGGTAAGGTAATAAAACTAAATAAAGTGCCAAGCCCGAACATGATAATTCCTGCTAATAAAACCATTTGACCTACACCAACGGAAACCATACTCATCAAAATAATACCGCCAAAAATAACCCATTGGCTGTAACTTGAAGCTACTTGTACAATTGGCACCAATTGGCTTCGCATTTCTAACCAACTGTAAGCTTTGGCATGCTGAACGGCGTGCCCAACTTCGTGAGCGGCGACAGCTGCTGCCGCTGCGTTGCGTTGATTGTAAACACTTTCACTCAAGTTTACTGTTTTCTGTGTGGGGTGATAATGGTCTGTTAATCGACCCGGAGTCGAAATAACTTTTACATCAGTAATACCGTGGTCTGCCAGCATCTTTCTGGCAATTTCTGCACCACTCATGCCATTTTCTAATCTTAGCTTAGAATACTTCTTAAACTTTGATTTCAAAGTCTGGCTGACTATCACGCTTACCAGCATGATACCACCAATTAAAATATAGTATGTCAACATCTTCTTTTAATTTAGATTTATTTATACAGAACAAATTTACAACCAAAATATGACTTACTGCCATTTTTTCCTATTGCGTGTTCTCGATTTACACAGTTTTGCAAACTCTGCACTCGATCTGGTCTCGATACCTGTCTGCAGACTGGCAGGCAGTCCCAACGATGAAAGTATATTCACCTGACCTAGTCTCGATACGATTTTGCTCGTACCTCACAAAATCACTCGACCTGACGAGGGTGATTGATACGTTTATGCTCTTGACTAAGAAAATCACCTGCCCTTGCCGGCAGGCGGGCTCGACCTGGCGGGATTTAGCACCAGCGTCACATCGAGTGATTTTTTATCGACGATAGGAGATGAAAAATAGTATCGAGATGTCAAGATGTTAGCCCACAATATTCACAATCTTCCCAGGCACAATAATCACTTTTTTAGGCTTACGCTCTCCGAGTTGTTTCTGGGTACGCTCATCAGACATGACAATTTTTTCAATTTCGTCTTTTGATAAATCTAAGGACAAGTCCATTGTATATCTTACTTTTCCATTGAAAGAAATCGGATAGGTTTTGCTGTCTTCTACCAAATATTTTTCTTCATGTACGGGATATTCAGCATATTCAATGCTTTCAGAATGTCCTAACTTTTCCCAGATTTCTTCGCAAATATGTGGGGCAAAAGGCGACAACAACACGCAAAGTGGTTCTAAGACGTCTCTGCTGTTGCACTTTAGCTGCAATAATTCATTCACGCAAATCATAAAGGCAGACACAGACGTATTAAAGCTAAAAGCTTCTACATCTTCATTAACTTTTTTGATGGTTTGGTGTAGGATTTTAAGCGCCTCCTTAGAAGCTTCACTAGAGGCCTCCCCTAGCCCCTCCGAGGGAGGGGAATCTTGGACGTAAAAACTGGCGTTTTTGCCTTGGTGGTAGAGTTTCCAGAATTTCTTTATAAAGCCTACTACGCCGGAGAGTCCGGCTGTATTCCAAGGTTTCGCCTGATCGATGGGACCGAGGAACATTTCGAACAAACGCAAAGCATCTGCGCCGTATTCGTCGCACACATCATCGGGGTTGATGACGTTGTATTTGGATTTGGACATTTTTTCGACTTCGCGAGAGACCTTAAAGACCTCTCCTGAATCCTCTCCAAAGGAGAGGACTTTTCCATTTTCCCCATCCGGCTTCCCCAAAGGAGAAGTGACGGCGCTATATAAACTGCCGTCTTGCAGAATGAATTTGGCATCTTTAAACTCTGGACGGAATTTTTTAAAGCCTTCAATGTCTAATTCGTTAGAGGTGTTGACTAAATTGACGTCAACATGAATTTTTTGACAATCTTCTTCCGTATTGAAATTATCAGAATAAAATTTTCCTGTTTCGACACCACGTTTTATAAACGCACTTTCCCCTAAAATCATACCCTGATTAATCATGCGCTGGAAAGGCTCATCGACTTTTAAAAACCCACGGTCTTTCAGAAATTTTGTCCAAAATCTGGAATACAATAAATGCCCGGTAGCGTGTTCGCTGCCTCCAACATACAAATTGACATTTTTCCAGTAATCCAAAGCTTCCTGAGACGCAAAAACTTCATCACGTTTTTGGGTTTCCATATAGCGGAACATGTACCAGGAACTTCCTGCCCAACCGGGCATGGTGTTGAGTTCGAGAGCCCCTCCTAGCCTCCCCAAAGGGGAGGAAGTGGCCTCTCCAAACCTCTCCAAAGGAGAGGCTTCATATTCTTGTTTGGATACGACTTCTCCCTTTTCGCCATATTGTAGCCAATACCATTTTTCGGCTCTGCCTAGTGGTGGTGCGCCATCTTCGGTTGGGAGGTATTTTTCGACGTCTGGCAATTCTAATGGTAAAAACTTTTTATCAATCATTTTAGGTATGCCGTTTTCGTAATACACCGGAAAAGGTTCACCCCAATAGCGTTGACGTGAAAACACGGCATCTCGTAGCCTGTAATTGGTTTTTGAGGTTCCAAAACCTTGTTCTTCGATCACTTCTATAGCCTTTGAAATGGCTTTTTTGATGGGCAAATCATTCAAAAAATCAGAATTTGTAATTAATGTTCCATCTTTATCTCCAAAAGCTTCTTTCGAAATATCAGTATTTTTAAAGATGTTTGGTATGGGGATATCAAAATGTTTAGCAAAATCATAATCTCTTTGGTCGCCACAGGGTACCGCCATCACGGCGCCGGTTCCATAGCTTGCCAGCACATAATCGCCTATCCAAATCGGGATGGGTTCCTTGGTAAAGGGGTGTTCGGCATAAGCCCCGGTAAATACACCAGTGATGCTTTTGACATCGGCTAATCGGTCTCTTTCGCTTCGCTTTGCGGTCTCCGCAATATAATTTTCTACAGCTTCGCGTTGTTCGTCTGTAGTGATTTTTTTGACCAAGTCATGTTCAGGTGCAAGTGTCATAAAAGACACGCCATAGATAGTATCGGGTCTTGTTGTGAATGCAGAAATTTTGAATTTTGAATTTTGAATTTTGAATTGAATTAAAGCTCCCACCGACTTCCCAATCCAATTGCGTTGGGCTTCTTTTATAGAATCTGACCAGTCTAGATCATTTAAACCTTGCAAGAGTCTTTCAGCATAAGCTGATATACGCATGCTCCATTGTTTCATTTTTTTGCGTTCAACGGAGTGTCCTCCACGTTCAGAGAGGCCGTTCACGATTTCATCATTGGCTAGAACAGTTCCCAGTGCCGGGCACCAATTGACTTCAGTTTCTGCGAGATAGGTCAATCGATATTTGAGTAGTTCTTCTGCTTTTTCATCTTCAGAAAAGTTTTTCCATTCTTCAGCAGTAAAGACAGAGGTGTCTTCATCACAGGCTATGTTAAGGTTTTGATTGCCCTTTTCAGCAAAAATTGACTTCAATTCAGAAATGGGTTTGGCTTTTTGATCTTCAAAGTCAAAATAGGATTCAAATAGTTGGATAAAAATCCATTGTGTCCATTTGTAATACTTAGGATCGCTGGTTCGCACTTCTCTGTCCCAGTCGAATGAAAACCCGATACGGTCTAACTGCTCACGATAGCGTTCTATATTGGCTTTGGTCGTTTTAGCCGGGTGCTGCCCTGTCTGAATGGCATATTGCTCTGCCGGCAGACCGAAAGAATCGTAACCCTGTGGGTGCAAAACATTATACCCCTGATGGCGTTTAAAACGCGCGTAAATATCACTGGCAATATAGCCTAAGGGATGACCGACATGAAGTCCCGCTCCTGAGGGATAAGGAAACATGTCTAATACATAAAAAGAGGGTTTAGGTTTACCTTCAAATTCACCCGGCTGAAGCGCCTTGTAGGTTTTGTTTTCGGACCAATATTTTTGCCACTTGGCTTCTATGTCTTTAAATTGATATGCCATAATGCTAATCGTCTATTTTCTGCAAAAATAGTATTATTGGTTTGAATGTAGCTTTTAGGCGTTATTTAATTATGAATTAGGAGTTGACATCTCGATACCTGTCTACCGACAAGGCAGGCATCCCGACGGTGAACGTCGGGACACTCGATGTGACGTAAAAAATCCCCGTCAGGTCGAGCCCCCGAAAATTTAGAAATTTTATTTAATAGGATGTGACGTTGAAAAAGTAAGTTTGTTGTTGTTGTCAGATCGAGTGATCCCGACATTTTTGTCGGGATTGTATCGAGATCTTAGTGGTGAATCTCGATACAATTTTTATTTCTCTCCTATCGTCGAAAAATAAAACCACTCGATGTGACGAGACCTTTAGCTTTTCATTAAGTTGAAAATACATTTCGGTACCAACTCCCTAAAGACAGTCAGGCTCGATGTGAAGCAAAACAATGTTGGCTCTTTATTCATCATCTGCTCGACTGCTAAACTGCATTATTGCGGTTCAATCTTTACCTTTTAATGCATAATCGAGGTAAAACGTTTTTGGGTCTAAAAGCCTAGCCCCGATAGGAACGGCATCCTCATGATATTAGAGCTTAGCAGCTGTTGGGCTGACAGAGCTAACTCTATAAGTTAGATCCTGGCAGAACTTACAGTTGCTTGGCTCTAAAATCATGAGATACAGTGGATAGCGGGTTTATGCTCCTAAAACCAAGCCTGCCATGGAATTCTTGATAGCAAAAGAATCAACGCAATACTGTAGAATATAGAAAGCGTTTTGAACTTTTTGCTAGAAGATAATTTCTTTTTGTGTTTAGAATAACCAATGGTGATAAAAACAATGGCCAAAATCATCATACTTGGGTGCTCTACAAGGTACAATCTTAAGGTTTTATCTCCCATTATTGTTGACATCCCTTCATTTGAAAACGCCGAAAAGTAAGGCGACACAAAATACAGCACCAAACCAATAAGCAACTGCAGGTGCATGGTGATTAATGCAAAGAGCGATATTCTAAAGTCTTGAGCACCAAAAGGTTTCTTTCCTGCTAACTTAATAATCGCATTAAATGTGGCCAGAATGACAACCAGTAAAACCAGATAAGCCCAGTAGGAGTGTAAGTGTTTGATTGCTGTGTACATATTATTTTAGTTTGGTGAATTATTCAAATAGTGCTTTGAGCTCTGTGGCATATTTTTTTACGCCTCTACCCTTTCCAACCTCC
>CAYMXD010000003.1:8900-20096 GCA_964394095.1 uncultured Mesohalobacter sp.
TGTGGCATCTTTGGGTTTCATTTTTTTTGCTAACACAAGACTGAGTTGTTTTCGCCTCAATGCAGCTTGATAACGTTCTTTTTCTAAGTCGGTTTCAGGGTCTATTTTTGGAACCGGCACAGGATGTCCCATATCATCTACGGCTACAAAGGTATAAATGGCTTCGTTAGCCTTTAGGCGCCTTCCACTTTCTCTGTCTTCGGTCCAAACATCTAAATAAATTTCCATAGAAGTTTTAAAGGCTCTAGAGACTTTGGCCTGAACGGTAACCACACTTCCCAGAGGAATAGCTTTGTTGAAAGCAACGTGATTTACAGAGGCTGTAACCACAATACGACGCGAATGTCTTCTGGCAGCAATACTCGCAGCTCTGTCCATACGGGCTAAAAGTTCACCTCCAAATAAGTTATTGATAGGGTTAGTTTCACTGGGTAAAACCAAATCTGTCATTTCTGTTTTAGAGTCTTTTGGGTGCTTGATGTCCATCAAAAAAATTTTTGCAAATGTAAACTAAAACGTTGGGAACACATCTTAAAGTTCCTTAATGTAAAGCCAAGCATAAGGATTTTCAGTAGATTTTATTTGCTTAAGTTTATTTACAGCTGCATTTCTATCTGAAAAACTTTCGTAGACGACCTGATGCAGACCGTAGGTATTTTCGCCAATGTATCTGGCGTTGTATCCTTTTGCTTTCAGTTGCTTTATTTTTTTATCAACGTTGGCTCTAATTCTAAATGCGCCACCTACAATGTGGTATTTGCCAGGTTTTTTGGTTTTAACCTCAACCGCTATGGGTTTAAGCGGTTCAGTAAATGTAAAGCTGCTTTTTTGAATTTTTTGATCTAAGATTTCTTCAGCTTTTTGCTGTTCTGCAATATTATGTTGTTGAACGTTTTTTTGATATAACTGAGACCCAATGAATCCAGCCAGGCCTATGGCTATAAGACCGATAGCTGCATATTTCCAATAGGGTGTTTTGGAGGGTTTCAAGTCTTCAGTTTTGTCTTCTACTTTATTTTCAGCGATTGATGGTATAGGTTGTACAGGCTGAGCAGCGATTTCTGAAACCTTGAATTTCGTTAACCCATAAGCTTCAACCAACCAGTCGTTTTTGGAATCCGGTTTAAACACCAATTTATTTTCATTGTTCTTTTTGAAAGCGCCTAAATTTTTAAGATAAACTTCCTGTTCTTCCTCCAGCGTATCTATTATTTTTTGGCTAAACGATTGAATTTTTTGTTGAGCAATATGGTAAGAGACTTTTTCTTGCTTAGCGATATGGTTGGCTAAAAGGCCATCACCTTTGTCTAGGCTTTGATTGAAAGTTAACCGCTTTGAAGGTGGAGAAAAATAATCGTCCTTAATTTGTGCCGATTGTCTTTGGCATACAAAACCCCCAAGACCTTTTACCATGACACAGTCATGTCTGTAAAGTAAAGTCTCTATGTGATTCTGAATATTCATCTGAAACAAAACTAAACTAAAAATAAGATTTAAAAAAATGAAATAAAGATTTGTTATGAACAAAACCGTGTTTATTATTTATCCTATTGAAAAACAGATAGTAAAAATAACTTTTAGGTTTATGCTCTTAAAATTTAAATACTACTCCAGAATATACGCCTATAAAAAAAGGTTGAAAATCGGTTGTCCCGGATTGAAATGTATTGAA
The DNA here is from genome assembly GCA_964394095.1 of uncultured Mesohalobacter sp. Taxonomy (GTDB): domain Bacteria; phylum Bacteroidota; class Bacteroidia; order Flavobacteriales; family Flavobacteriaceae; genus Psychroflexus. The sequence continues at coordinate 10,573 of CAYMXD010000003.1, forward strand.
TTGGTACTTAAAAGTAGGTTCTAGATTGAGAATAAGCCTTTCTGAAATATCGTAATCTAAACCAATAGCCAAATTGGTCGAAAAGCTAAGATTATTAATATTATTGGCCTCCCCTAAAAACGTTGTATTGTTTCCTGTTTGTACATCCAGACTGTTATCATTTAGTAATAAAGTACTTGCTCCACCTATAATGTTGATATCTATAGTTTTATCAATAAGTTTATATTCCAGTTCCATTGGGATTTCTATAAAACCCAGTTGTTGCTGTAATTGTGATTTATCACTAGGAATACGTCCCAGACCTATGGATTCTTGAATGGATGATAATTGGTCTGAAGTTACAACAGAGCTTTCAAAACCTGAAATAACATCAACATTATTAAAACTAGAAAATCCTGAGGATGACAACACAAATACATCATTTGTATTATAATTGAGGTTTACTCGATTTACTCCTGTTCTTATTTTTATTTTGTTATTTAATTTATAAGCTACATTTAATCCATATGAGACGTTGACTTCAGCCTGTCCTGAGTTTTGATTAAAGTTTTGGTCTATAGCGCTACCACTGCCTAAATTACCATAAAACACTGGAGAAATTTGAGGCTTTACAAACCATGACTTGTCCTGTTGTTGTTTTGTTATCAATTTTTCATTATTGATTTGCTCTGCAACCTCAACAAGAGACTTTAGTTTTTGCTGGGTAGATTTATTATCTTCAATACTAATTGGGTCTGCTTTGAGGTTTAACTTAGCATTCTGTATGAGTGCTTTTGATTTTATAGCTGAAAGTAAAGCAGAATAATTCTCGTTTTGGGCATTGTAAGTGGATGCGGTAGGTTTTGATGAATTTACAGCATTTGAATTGCTGATTAACCCTGAGTTTAGATTGTTGTTTTTGTTCTTTTGATTAGCATTTGAATTGATCTGAGCAGAATTACCAGATACTTTTTCCTGTTGAATTGTTATGTTTTCGACTTCGTCTGAGTTTACAACAGTGTTTGAATCTGTATTTTGAGGATTAAAATCCCTCAAACCATAATTAATAGGATTATTTTGAAGATTTTGTTGATCTATTGTTTCTTCATCAGAGGAGTCTACAAATGAATTGTTTCCTTCTGAGCTAATAAACCATTGAGAACCCGCTAAAATTATAATTGCAATAACTGCTGCAACACCACTCAGTTTTTGCCAAAGCGGCAGAACGCTTTTTTTACTGTTTTGATTTAATTTTTTTTCAATATTATCCCACGCCCCTTTTGGTGCGTCAACTTCAAAATCTTTAAAAGATTCCTGAAATAACCTATCTATGTTGTGGTCATCACTCATAGAGATTTTAGGTTTGGTGTTTTATTTTTAGTGTCTAAAAGATCATTTATTTTATCTCTTAAGATTTTACGTCCTCTTGCTAAATTAGATTTTGATGTCCCTTCTGAAATTTCCATCATTTCTGCAATTTCCCTATGCGAATGACCATCTAAGACGTAAAGGTTGAAAACCATTCTGTACCGGTTTGGCAATTCCTGAATACACTTTAATAAGGTTTGAAGGCTAATACCGTGGTTATCAAAATCATCTTCGGGTTGTATAATGTTTTCTTCGTAGTTGAGAGAAAAGACTTTTTGATTCCGGTATCGCTTTAAAGCCGTATTGATTGTAATACGTTTCATCCAACCCTCAAAAGATCCTTTATGTTTAAATTGGTCTATATTTTCATAAATCGAAATAAAAGCATCCTGTAGGTTATCCTGAGCTTCAGCATAATTTTTTGAATACTTTAAGCTTAAACTAAATAACTTAGAACTATATAGCTCATACAATACTTTTTGAGCTTTGAGCTCTTTTTTTTGACATTTGTGTATGAGTTTTTTAAGTTTCAAAATTATTCTTGTTTTACAGGGACATTTATAGTGATATACTGCAACTCACCAGTATCTGATGCACCTGCTAAAAATCTAAATCTATGATCTTCAAGACTTTCTACCAAAAACTCAAATTGAGCTGTCTCTGCATTATTTGGTGTGTCTTCACAATCAAAAGTTTCTTCAAAGCGAGTTTCTGTTCTTATGACTAAGTCTGGTGCATCACCTAGAACATCAAAACCTTCAAATGTATGACAGGTTGATGGACTAACATAATCCACATTAAAAGTTTCAGTCTGTTGAAAAACCAATGTATCAGGTGCTGTGACGTTAACAACGGTTGCGTTTTGAATGGTAATGATTTTAGGGTCATCTACCTCACAAGAGGTTAAGACCATAACAAAACATAAGATAGAAAGTATATACTTCATATTAATAAGATAGAATTTTTTAAAATGGTTGCGTTATGCTTCTGATTTTGCAATTTTTATAGCCTCTTTTATTTTCACTTCGAGTTCTTCCATGAGATCAGGATTTTCGAGTAAAAGCGTTTTTACTGCATCTCTACCTTGTCCTAGCTTGGTGTCTTCATAGCTGTACCATGAGCCGGCTTTCTTTATGATTTCGTAATCTACACCGATATCAATTATTTCTCCAACTTTGGAGATGCCTTCGCCGTACATTATATCGAATTCTGCGGTTTTAAAAGGTGGGGCAACTTTGTTTTTTACAACCTTGACTCGTGTTTTGTTCCCTTTTACCTCAGAGTTATTGTCTTTTATTTGTGTAGAACGGCGAATATCTAAACGCACTGAACAATAAAACTTTAACGCATTACCGCCCGTTGTAGTTTCCGGATTACCAAACATTACTCCTATTTTCTCTCTCAGCTGGTTAATAAAAATAACCGTACAATTGGTCTTGCTGATGCTTGAAGTCAATTTTCTTAAAGCTTGTGACATCAGTCTGGCATGAAGCCCCATTTTAGAATCTCCCATTTCGCCCTCTATTTCACTTTTAGGCGTTAAGGCGGCAACAGAGTCTATTACAATAATATCAATAGCGCCAGAGCGAATCAGGTTGTCTGTTATTTCAAGAGCTTGTTCGCCGTGGTCGGGCTGCGAAATTATTAAATTATCTATATCGATACCTAGTGCCTCCCCGTAAGTTCTGTCGAAAGCGTGCTCTGCGTCTATAAAAGCCGCTATACCCCCTTTTTTCTGAGCTTCTGCTATGGCATGCAGTGTTAAGGTTGTTTTTCCAGAAGATTCCGGTCCATAAATCTCTACTACTCTTCCACGTGGGTAACCGCCTACACCCAGGGCTAAATCTAAACCTAATGAGCCTGATGAAATCGCATCAACATTTACAACCGATTGGTCGCTCATTTTCATGACTGTGCCTTTACCATAAGTCTTATCCAGCTTATCTAAAGTTAACTTTAAAGCTTTAAGCTTAGCATTTTTCTCTTTATCGTCTTTACTCATGTTATATTTTATTTATGTGAACGTAAAAATACAATTTTTTATTAGTTTTTTTATTGTTTGGTTTTATACATCCAAAATCCTGTTCTTTTTATTTTACTTCAAATCATTCTAATGCCACAAAATACAAAGGCTATACTAATTTTTAAATGCTTAGGATTTGTTCATTCATCAAGATCAAATCCTATATCTTTTCTAAAAAAAATATTGTCGTAACAAATATGCTTGATCTGGCTGTAGGATTTTTTAAGCGCTTTTTTATAATTGTCGTCTATGGCGGTAACGGCAAGAACCCGTCCGCCATTACTTAAGACTTTAGCATCTAAAACCTTGGTTCCTGCATGAAAAACAATGGCGTCTTCCTCTTTAATATCATCTAATCCCACAATAGTTTTTCCTTTTTCGTAAGCTTCCGGGTAACCTTCAGAAACCAACATCACTGTTGTTGCAGATTTTTCGCTTATTTTCAATTCTGCTTGGTTGAGTTCTCCTTTCGCCGTAAGAGTTAAGATTTCAAGCAAGTCAGAGTTTAGTCGCGGTAAGACCACTTCAGATTCCGGATCGCCCATACGGACATTATATTCTACAACGTAGGGTTCATCACCAACTTTCATTAAGCCAATAAAAACAAAACCCTTGTAATCTATATTTTCTTTTTGAAGCCCTGCGATAGTTGGTTTTATGATTTTTTGTTCAACCTTATTCATAAAATCTTCATCGGCAAAAGGTACTGGAGAAACCGCTCCCATTCCGCCGGTATTTAGGCCTGTATCTCCCTCACCTATACGCTTATAGTCTTTGGCATTGGGTAAGGTTAAATAATTTTTACCGTCTGTTAACACAAATACACTGAGTTCTATACCGTCTAAAAATTCTTCAATCACAACCGTTTCCGATGCTTTACCAAACTTACTGTCTTTTAGCATTTTTGATAATTCGCTTTTAGCTTCGCTTAGGTTTTCAATGATTAGAACCCCTTTCCCGCCGGCGAGGCCATCGGCTTTAAGTACGTAGGGTGGTTTTAAAGTCTCCAAAAAAGCGTGGCCTTTTTCTAAACTTTCAGCTTTAAAACTCTGATAGGCTGCTGTAGGTATACTATGAGTTTTCATGAAATTTTTTGCTCTTTCCTTACTGCCTTCCAGCAGTGCGCCTTCTTTTGAAGGGCCTACAATCATTAGGTTTTTAAATTGAGGTTTAGACTTAAAATAATCGGTTATTCCATGAACTAAAGGTGCTTCGGGGCCTACAACAAGCATATTGATATCATACTGTTTTATGGTGTCTGCGATAGCTTGAAAATCTAAAATATCCAGATCTAAATTTTTAGCCATGTTATGCGTCCCGGCGTTTCCTGGGGCGACATAAAGATGTTTGCAATTTTGGCTTTGTTTAATTTTATAGGCTAAAGCGTGTTCTCTGCCACCACTGCCCAAAATAAGAATATTGCTCATAATTATCGTGCTTGTATAATGTGTCAAAAATAATTGTTTGTAAATTGCTACCCTAATTTCTTATCAGAAAAACGTGAATCGTTTTAAAACCGTTTTAAAACTCCAGGGTTTTCCTATCCAAAAAGCAGAAAATGCTCTGCATGATATTCAAGTAAAAATAAATAAAGAGGGCTATAATTTTAAAATTCAAAACTCTTGGGATATTTTCAATTATCATAAAGATAAAAACTCATTTTATAAAAGCTTTTTAAAACATAAAGACATCAGACAATGGGATGATATTCCTGTCATGAGCAAAAATGACCTGCAAATTCCACTTGAAAAAATACTCAGCAAAGGATTTTCTAAAACAAAAGTATTTATAAGTAAAACCTCGGGGTCTAGCGGGCATCCTTTTGTTTTCGCCAAAGATAAATTTGCACATGCCTTAACCTGGGCGCATATCATGCATTTATACAAACAACACGGCATCAAGGTGGGTCAATCTTTGGAAGCGCGTTTTTATGGCATACCAAAAGATTTTAAAAGTCATCAAAAAGAGCGTTTGAAGGATAAAATAGCCCGTCGCTATCGTTTTGATATTTTTGATTTGACGGATCGAAATCTCAGCAAATTCATCGCAACATTTCGCGAAAACTCTTTTGAATACATCAACGGCTATACTTCATCTATCGTGATGTTTGCCAAATTTCTTAAGGATCAAAATTTAGTTTTAAAAACAATTTGTCCCAGTCTAAAAATTTGTATCACTACCAGCGAAATGCTGTTTAAAAATGATAGAAGACTCCTGGAAGAGGTTTTTGGCATCCCTGTAGTGAATGAATATGGCGCGAGTGAATTAGGGGTCATTGCTTTTGAAGACGGCAATGGAAATTGGGTAGTCAATAATCAAACCCTGCTTGTTGAAATTGTCGATAAAAATGATCAGGTTTTACCTTATGAGGAAGAGGGAGACTTGGTTATAACAAGTTTGTATAACAAAGCTTATCCTATGATTCGCTATAAAATTGGTGATGTTGGGGCAATAAGTCAACCCGACTCTAAAGGTTATCAGGTTTTAAAAAAACTTAGCGGCAGGACTAATGTTTTTGCGCATTTACCTAGTGGGAAAAAAGTCCCGGCATTAGCATTTTATTACGTGACTAAATCGGTAATTGAAGATAAAAGTGAAATCAAAGAATTGAAAGTGGTTCAGCAAACCAAAAATAGTTTTCTCATAAAATACGTCTCAGAAACTGAATTGAATGAACCCCAAAAAGCATCAATAGTAAGTGCTGTTGAAAAATATCTCGAGACCGGTCTTGATTTGAAATTTGAAAGAATTAAACATTTAAATAGAAATAAAAGTGGAAAGTTAAGGCAGTTTGAGTCTAAAATTATAAATGGTTAGACTCCATTATTATTTATATACTTTGGTCTTACAAAAAAATATTCTACCAAAAACACTACGAGGTATAGCATTGATTTTAGAAAGCTAAACTTTAAATATTGGTGATAAACCAAAAAATTGTATTTCAGCAACTGAACTTTATTTCGGCTTACAGAGCCTTTTCTTATGCGGTATTTTGCCAATACCTGTTGAATTCCAACGGCCGGCTTATTTGATCGCTTAAGCGCCTCAAGCCAGAAGCACCAATCCTGACGTTTTTTTAAATTTGGTTGGTATAGCTTTCCGAGCTTTGAAACATTGTACATGCCCGTAAGATTGCCGATATAGTTATTTTTTAAAAGTTTTGCATAAGATAGATTTGGAATGGCATTAATGACATAATTTAAATCTTTTCCAGCTTCATCGATGTGTTGATAACTCGTAAATGAAACTGATATATTTTGCTCTAACATCAATTTAACTTGAAGAGCTAATTTATCAGGATACCAAATATCATCGGCATCTAGAAAGGCGATAAATCGGCCACGGGCTTTTTTAATAGATTGATTTCTAGCTACAGCCGGGCCTGAGTTTTGCTTTAACTTTAATAGTTTAATTCTCCCATCTTTTTTTGCAATCTCTTCTATTATTTTACAGGTATTGTCTGTTGAGGCATCGTCTGTAATGATCATTTCCCAGTCTTGATACGTTTGAGATTGAACTGAGGCAATGGTTTCTGCAATGTATTGTTCAACATTATAAGAAGCGGTTATAATAGAAACCAATTCAGACATTTAGTAGGCTTTTTTATCGCCCTTAAAAGCTGTGACAAGGGTCATGAAAATGATTTTGATATCTAAAAATATAGACCAGTTTTCCAAATAGAATATGTCGTATTTTACTCTATTTATGATATCTTTTTCGGTTTGTATCTCCCCTCTGTAACCACTAACCTGCGCTAAGCCTGTAATACCGGGCTTTACGAAATGACGTACCATAAATTTATCTACTTTTTCTGCAAACATTTCAGTATGATAGGTCATATGAGGACGAGGACCAACAACAGACATTTCTCCTTTGAGGACATTAAAAAATTGAGGCAATTCATCAATACTCGTTTTTCTTAAAAACCTGCCTAATTTAGTAATTCTTTCGTCATTTTTTTTGGTATGAAGCCGATGTGAAGTACCGTTAGTTAGCATTGAACGGTATTTGTAGCAATTAAACTCCTTGAAATTAATACCATTCCTTGGCTGTTTAAAAAACACAGGGCCTTTTGATTCTAATTTAATCAAAATTGCCAAAACAGGTGTAAGCCATGATAAAATTAAAAAAATAACTAATAATGAAAAAATGATATCAAAAGTTCGTTTTATGAACTGATTAAATGGTTCTTCAATGGGTATTTGCCGCAGTGATAAAATTGGCAAATACCCATAATAATCTATTTTTAATTGCTTGGCGTAGATATCTTTGGTATCGGGTAAAAACTTTAGAACTCTTAAGTTATTATCTGCAAAATCGACAATTTTGTTTATTTGCTTTTGAGTTAATGCAGCCATAGAACAGTAAATCTCATCAATATTTTCGTCTATGACATACTTAAAGCTATCCTCTAAAAAAGTTTTATTATTCTTGACAGGAAACATTTTAGAAAACTTATATCCAAATTCAGGGTTTTCGTTAAAAAAGGATTTTAATTGTTGTGTTCTTATATTGTCACCAACAATTATCGTTTTTCTTAAATTTCCTCCAAAGAATTTTCGGTACCTTTTTAGAAGATAAGTAATAGATAGTTTAACTGATAATATGGCGATAAAAGTACTGCCTAAATAACTGAAAACTTTTGGCACATCAATTTCAAAGCCATGATAAAGACTGAAATAAAAGAATATGATTAATGTAAATAATGCAAAATGTTCAAAAGCCTGCGATAGTATTTTTATAACTTTAGTAAAACGGTATACTTCATAGAATTTAGTTTTTAAGGATAGGATAATCCAGGCAATACTATTGAAAACTACAAATACTAAAAGCTCATTTAACGTCAGGTTGAACCAGAATAAAGCAAATATTGAAAAAATACTAATATCTAATATATAAGTGAATGGCCTTAAAAAACCAATATATCTTCCCCTACGCTTCATTAAATCTATTTGTGATTATGTTTTGAAAAATCTTTGTGTTCACTGCGTCGTAGTTCTTCCGGGGAGAGGCTTTTGAAATAATCGTAAGTCTTTTGCATACCTTCAGCTCTGCCTACTTGAGGTTCCCACCCCAGTACTTTCTGAGCTAAACTAATGTCTGGCTGACGCTGCATAGGATCATCTTTAGGCAAAGGTTTAAACACAATTTTTTGATCTGTACCCGTTAGTTTAATGATTTCCTCTGCAAAATCTAAAATGGAAATTTCATGGGGGTTACCTATATTAACAGGTTCTGCAAAATCGGAATGTAAAAGTTTGAAAATACCATCAATCTGATCGTTCACATAACAGAAGGAACGGGTTTGAGACCCATCTCCAAAAACAGTGAGATCTTCTCCTCTTAAAGCCTGACCAATAAAAGCTGGAATGACTCTACCGTCATTGAGGCGCATACGTGGCCCATAGGTGTTGAAAATTCTCACGATTCTGGTTTCCAGTCCGTGAAAACGATGATAGGCCATAGTAATAGCTTCTTGAAATCGTTTAGCTTCATCGTAAACGCCTCTTGGTCCTATACTATTAACATTACCATAGTAGTTTTCAGTTTGTGGGTGAACCTGAGGATCTCCATAAACTTCTGATGTACTCGCTATTAAAATTCTGGCATTTTTAGATTTAGCCAAACCTAGTAAGTTGTGTGTTCCTAAAGATCCTACTTTTAAGGTTTGTATTGGGATTTTAAGGTAATCTATTGGACTAGCAGGAGACGCAAAATGTAAAATATAATCTAATTTACCAGATACATGCACGTGTTTTGAGACGTCGTGATGGTAAAACTCAAAGTGTTCGTTTTTAAACAAATGGGATATATTTTCCATATCTCCAGTAATGAGGTTATCCATGCCGACTACTTTATAGCCTTCATCAATAAATTTGTCGCAAAGGTGAGATCCAAGAAATCCGGCGGCGCCGGTAATTAAAATACGTTTCATGTAAGTTATTTTTTCAGTCTGTTATTTTGTTGTTTTTGGGCAAAAGAGCATATAATAAAGAAAAAAATATAATTACTCTCTGTCTCATCAAGTAAGATTCTGTTATAAATAGCACCAAAAATAGAACAAATATTAATAATGGGAAACGTTGATGTTTTTTAATGTATAAATTCAAAATTTGATAGAGGCAAACGAATAGTAGTAACAAGCCTAAAATTC
>CAYMXD010000004.1:0-19937 GCA_964394095.1 uncultured Mesohalobacter sp.
AGGTTCTACATTGGCAACCTCAACATCATATTTAAACCGTTTTGCAAAATTCTGGGCGTCATTGTGGGTATTGGCCAGAGCATTTATAGGACAAGACACTTCAGCTCTAACCAAACATTCCGGCACATAGTTAGACAAAATGCACATGATGACTTCAATATTGAGCTCAGAAGGCATGATTTGCTCTAAGGTTTTTCCAAATTGTTCCAAACAGGAGTTGATAAAATTAGCGCCCATGGCATCGGCGGTTCCAAAAGTACAATGCAATTGAAAATAGTTTTCAAGGGACTCCGTTTTGTCAACCAGCTGTATGTCTTTTATGCCGCCGCCACGTTTTTCCATGTTTTTGGTGATGCTTTTGGTGTCCTCAAAAAATTGCATTTTGTGGTCTTCAAAACATGATTTCAAAACCGCTTTATCGCCCTGAAAGGTGAAATGTACCTGTCCAACTTTTGTCATGCTAAGGACTTTGGTCTTAAAGCCGCCTTTATCATCCCAAAATTTAGCCGCTTTACTGGCTGCAGCAATCACAGAGCTTTCCTCAATTACCATCGGAATACAATGTATTTTTCCATCGATATTAAAATTTGGGGCTATTCCAAAAGGCAGGTAGTAATTGGAAATGGTGTTTTCTGCAAATTCATCGTGAAGTTTTTGTAGTTTAGTATTGTCGTTCCAGTATTGTTTAACGATCGATTTTGCATTTGGATGATTTTGGAGGTAATGTTCACAAAGCCAGTCTATCTTCTCTGCTTTTGTCAGTTTAGAAAATCCTGAAATTTTATTCATACTTTAGTTTTAAAAATGAAACTTAATTTTTGAAAATCCGTAAAAATGGAAGAATTTAAAAAAATTAAGTTGACACCGCTTGCTGATTACCCCCGATTTTATATGTCTTAACCTAAAGCTTCAAAATAAACTGCTTTCCTACCGGTATTCATAGTCATTTTGATTCATCAACTAGGGTGTTTGAGGTTTTATTTTTGTTTTCTTTTTCTTAGACGGGATACTATCCTTTAATTTTGCTCTTCTTTTGTTTGCTTTTACTTTTTTGAGACTGTCTTTCACTTTTGTAATAGAATCTATTCCCTCATTTTTCTTTTCTATGTTTTGTTTTACCTGCTCATAGATATCGCTATTCACATCAAAATCTAAATTGTAATAGGCTATATTTTGAGAAAGGGTGCTACTGTCTATTTTAAATTTGTTATAAATATGTTCTGATGGCTCGAGCTCGTAAGTTTTGAAATTTCTGGGATTAGATCTTTGAACGGCATCTAGGTAAATCATATCGGTATAGATCTCAACCATTTTGTCTTTAGGCAATAATTTATCAGGCTCTTCACGATTTTGCACATCGCTACAAGACAACATAAAACCTAATAATACTGAAACGGTAATTGTTTTTTTAAGCTCTGTCAAATTCAAGGCGTTCAGCATTTTGGATATCGTTAAATTTGAAATTGTCATAAATCAATTTGCCATTAATAAACGTTTTTTCGACCTGAGATTGAAAGGTCGTGCCTTCAAAAGGCGACCAACCACATTTGTAAAGAATGTTGTCTTTTGATATAGTCCAAGGTTTTTGTGAATTTAGTAAAACTAAATCTGCTTTATAGCCTTCTCTTATAAAACCACGTTTGTGAACCTGAAAAAGTATTGCTGGATTATGGCAGAATTTCTGAACAATATCTTCAATTCTTATTTTTCCCTGATGGTAATATTCCATAAGTGCCGGAATAGCATGCTGCACCAATGGGCCGCCACTTGGAGCTTTAGTATAGACCTGATTTTTTTCATCTAAAGTATGCGGCGCATGATCGGTGGCCAGGACATCTATTTTATTATCGAGAAGCGCTTGAAGTAAAGTATCTCTGTCCTGAGCAGTTTTTACCGCCGGATTCCACTTGATGTGCGTGCCTTTGTCTGCGTAATCTTCATCAGAAAACCACAAGTGATGTATACAAACTTCTGAGGTGATTTTTTTCTGTTCCAGAGGTAAGCTGTTGTCAAATAATTCAGTTTCTTTTCCGGTGGACAGGTGAAACACATGAAGCCTGGCATCGGTTTTTTTAGCGAGCTCAACGGCTTTGGAAGAGGATAAGTAACAGGCTTCTTCACTTCGTATCACAGGGTGAAATTTAATTGGAATATCATCGCCGTACTTTTCTTTATAGATGGTGGTGTTTTTCCTAATCGTATCTTCGTCCTCGCAATGCGTAGAGATGATAACAGGTGATTGCTTGAAAATGTCTTCTAAAACTTTCCAATCGTCCACCAGCATATTTCCGGTTGAAGAGCCTAAAAACAATTTTAGCCCGGCCGTGGTTTTGGGGTTTATTTTTTTGATTTCCTCCAAATTGTCATTCGTGCCTCCAAATTTGAAAGAATAGTTGGCATAAGCGGTTTTTCTGGCTGTTTCAAACTTTTTCTCCAGTAATTCCTGAGTGACGGTCTGCGGATTGGTATTCGGCATTTCCATAAAGGAGGTGATCCCACCGGCAACCGCAGCCAATGAGCCTGTTTTAATGGTTTCTTTGTGGGTAAGCCCCGGCTCTCTAAAGTGCACCTGATCATCAATGGCGCCTGGAATGAGAAATTTACCGTCGGCATCTATGGTCTCATGAGCTTTTGAAATGCTGATGTTTTGGTCAATTTTTTTAATGCGGTCATTTTCTATATAAACATCGGCTTCAATGATTTTCTGTTCGTTGACGATTTGGGCGTTTTTGATGAGTGTAGACATAATTTAATTGAATTTCTTTTTAAAAAACAGGCTTTTAATTTTCAGATTAATCACTCCGAACACAGCTTCCCAGATGATGCGTTTATCCATTTTGGACTGTCCTTTTGTTCTGTCTGTAAAAATAATAGGAATTTCTTTCACGTCAAATCCAAGGGTAAAGGCTTTAAATTTCATTTCAATCTGAAAAGCATAGCCCACAAACTTAATTTTATCAAAATTTATAGTTTCCAAAACTTTTCGGCGGTAACAAACAAAACCGGCTGTGGTATCAAAGATAGGCATTTGGGTAAACAAACGCACATACCTGGAGGCTAACCACGACAAGAGGACACGATTCATTGGCCAATTAATGACATTTACGCCACCTATATACCTTGAGCCAATACTCATATCAGCTCCTTTTTTATGACACGTATTGTAAAGTCTGATTAAATCGTTGGGGTTGTGCGAATAATCGGCGTCCATTTCAAAAACATAGTCATAATTGTGATTTAGCGCCCATTTAAACCCCGCAATATAAGCTCTGCCTAAGCCTTCCTTCATCTCGCGTTCAAGCAGGAATAATCGATTTGTATATGCCTCTTGAAGTGTTTTTACAATTTTGGCTGTCCCGTCCGGCGAATTGTCATCTACGACTAAAATATCGAATCCTACATCCTGAGCGAATACATTTCTCACAATCCTTTCAATATTTTCTATTTCATTGTAAGTGGGAATGACGACAATACGTTTGGACATCTGTTATCAGGTTATTTTGCAAAAATAACACAATATTTCAGACTTAATTTTAAGATGCTCAGGAATTGGCTTAATTTTGTTTGCTTAAATAAATATCTTGGATTTAAGAGAGTTTTCATCATACGATTGGTTTACTATTAGTTTGGTCTTAGTCGTTATAGGATTTGTCCTGCTGAAATATATTAACACTAGTAAATATAAGTTGCTGAAAAAACTTGCTTATTCCAATGATTACCTATCACTTAAAAATAAAGAATCTCGATTTTTTACTGCATTTGAACACCTTGTCATCATTTTAGCTCATCTTATTGCAGCTCAGTTTGTATACTTTATTCTAAAAGATATTGGCTACGTCTCAAATTTCAATATTTATCCTTTTTTTCAGGTTTTAATTATTTTTTCAATAATATTGCTTTTGTCTTTTTTAAAATTTCAACTGGAAAAATTGGTCAACAAATGCATGACCGACAGTTACATATTAACTTATTATCAATTTTACAAGCAAATAATATGGTCATATTCAATTTTTTTAGGCATACCTTTTCTGATTTTCATTATTTATAATCCCTCCGGAAGTCTTACTATACTTCACATAAGCTTTGGATTTATGGCAGGTTTTTATCTGCTCAAAATGCTATTTTTAGTATATAAAAACCGAAGTCTATTAATTAGGAATTGGTATTATTTTATTTTGTACCTTTGCGCCCTTGAAATAGCACCTTATTTCTTTTTGTACAAAATTCTTGGTGTATCATAAATTATGAAAATTAGTACTCTATGAAAGTGAAAACTATTCTAATTTCACAACCAGAACCCAAAATCGAAAACTCTCCTTACGCTGAACTTGAAGAAAAGTTAAACGTAAAGATAGATTTCATCCCATTTATTCACGTCGATGGCGTAGAAAGCAGAGAAGTAAGGCAGCAGAAAATTGACTTGTCAAAATTTACAGCAATAATTCTAACCAGTAGAAATGCGGTAGATCACTTCTTTCGTATTGCTGAAGAAATGCGATACACCATTCCAAACACACTCAAATATTTCTGCCAGAGTGAAGCTGTAGCCTATTATCTTCAAAAATATGTGGTTTACAGAAAGCGAAAAATTTATGTGGGTCAACGTACATTTCAAGATTTAATTTTAAACATAAAGAAACACTCAGGCGAGAAATTTTTACTGCCATCTTCAGATGTTTTAAAACCCGTAATTCCTCAACAGCTCGATAAAATAGGTGTAGCATGGCAGAGGGGTATTTTTTATAAAACCGTAGTGAGTGATTTATCGAATCTAAAAGATGTTTTTTATGATATTCTAGTGTTTTTTAGCCCAAGCGGTATAAAATCTCTTTACGAGAACTTTCCGGATTATGAACAAAAAAACACAATTATTGCAGTGTTTGGGAATTCAACCCTTCAAGCCGCAGAAAAGGAGGGCTTAAAAGTGCATATACAAGCTCCAACACCACAAACGCCCTCTATGACAATGGCGCTTGAAAATTTTATAAAAGCGCAGAATAAGAAAAAATAACAGCTTAAAGATTTTTTTTAAAGCTTGCCATATAAGAAATCAATAATTTTTTAATTGTAATTCTATCTTGTAGCTAAAAACTTGATTTAATATATTTTAATCAAGTTTAACTCCTTCTGTAGAAAGTGTTTTTATAAAGGCTAAAAGATCTTTTTGTTCTTGTTTTGTCAGTTCTAGCGGCTCTAGCATAGGGGCTTTTTGAGGTTTTTGTCTTGAACTGTCTTTTTTGAAATACCTATGACTTACCGGCATAGGGTTGCCTAGATTGTAGTAAATAATAACATCTTCCAGTGTTTTAAAAAACCCGGTGTGCATCCACGGTCCGGTCATAGAGGCTTCTCGAAGTGTCGGCGTTCTAAACTTCCCTAAATCTTCTATATCTCCGGTGACATAGTAAAGGCCTAAATCTTCATTTTTGGTACCAAAATGACCCAATCCATCATTGTGGAATTGATTATCACTAAAGTAAGGTGTATTGTGGCAATTGATGCATTGCGCTTTAGTTCTGAACAAATGCAAACCTCTAACTTCACTGTCTGAAAAAAGATCCTTTTCGCCTGAAATAAACTTATCAAATTTAGAGGGTGGACTCACAATCTGTCGTTCAAAAACAGCAATGGCTTTTTGGATATTTTGCATGTTGATTTGCTCCTTTCCAAAAGCGGATTGAAACATGTTTTGATATTTTGGTAAGCCCTGAATCGTTTTAACCGCAATTGGTAATTTTTCGTTCATCTCCAAGGGGTCTGCAATCGGAAACATGGCCTGATGCTCTAAACTTAAGGCTCTGCCATCCCAAAATAATTTTTCAGCATAGGCCGCATTAAGAATGGTCATGGCATTGCGTTTACCCATTTGATTGTCGTGTCCTATAGAGCGCTCCTCATGATCTGTCCATCCTTTATCCGGCAGATGGCAACTGGCACAGGCTACTTTATTGCTTTTAGACAGTCTTGGCTCAAAGAACAAGGCTTTGCCCAGTTCATACTTTGCTTTAGTGTACGGGTTATTTTTATCTTCTTTCAATTCTTGTAAAACCCCAATATCTTCAAAACTTTCTTTATCAACATTCGGATGCAGTTCCGGAGCAGGCCAAAGACCCTTATCACCACTGCTGTAAGCTGCTCTTAAGCCCTCAATACTCTCATAGTCTGGTCTAGACTTGTCCTGGCAAGACCATAAAGCAAAAAAACAAAAACATATGATTACAATCTTCTTCATAATTCATCAAAATTCAAAATAATTCGGGCAATCTTCATTTAATAACGGCGGATCTTCAGAAACATTTTCTGAATAGATATACATTTTTTTCTCCGCATCAGGACTGCCGCCGATAGCGGTTTCATCGGCAATAATGGTCAAAAACATTTCCCAGCGATTTTCTGCGGCATCAAAGCTATAGGTGCCGCTACCACAAATTGGTATGCTGTACTGTACTTCCACATCGTTTTCATCTACTAAAAATACCAAAGTTTGAGAGATTACTTTTAGAGAACCTTGGTTGGGGTTACTGCCGTTTTCTGGAAAAAATTCAATAGACTCTAGTTGATTATAGGCCGGAGAAAGCGTACTTGCGCCATCGTAATATCTCCTAAAATTAAAAGGATTGGTCCCAATGATATTGCCGCTGGGGTTAGCAATTATATTTCTAAACCCAATTTTGTATTGATGAAAGCCTTGGCCGTTATCAAATTCTGAACCCGGCTCAACGTCCACAGGTCTGGTAAAGGTTGCAAAATCTTGCCATTCACAGACCTGATCGTTATCGGCATCAAAATACCAGGCTTTTCCAAAGGTACGGTGGAAGATATTGCCGGCATTATACCAGTTAGACGCCGGATCGCCGGTTCTCGTCACGGGTTCTTCTGGTGTTGAGGCCGTAATAAGGGTATTGCCCTGTCGTTCAAAGTTTGGAGTATCAACAGGGATGAGGTTGATATTTAAAGTCGTCCCAAAACCCGGCGCATCTTCTGTAAGGCTTAAGTTAAAGGTAAGATTTTTGCTACTACTTTCAATTGGAGTTTGAACAATATCAAATGCGAAGTCTGCACCTAAACCTTCATCGCAGGCAAATTGAATAAATTCTGTAGATAAAAACTCCAGACCTTCAATCTCGTCTTGACTGACCAATTGATCAAAAATAACATCAAATTGAATACTTTCACCGGCTTCACCATCGAGGTTAAAAATCTTATCTTCCAGAGCATAGGTTACAGGTTGAGTATTGCCAATATTTAAAGTGAATTCATCCAAAGGCAAAAATTCACGATTGTAACCTAAACTAAATTCAGAGTTGGAAACCGAGGTCAAATTAAACTTTATAAACTCTTGGTTAAGATTTTCAAAACGAGTAAGGGGTACGACTTTTATGGTATCTGTTGGTAGATTTTCTGAAAATTGAAGGCTCAGGTTTTCGGGAAATATTTCAAAATTATTTTGAATAAATTCTGAGGAAAATTCAGTTTGAAATTCAACCTCAAGGCTTTCATCGAGCTGATCTCGAGAACTTGCAATAACCGGTATTCTTATCGTATCTCTTTTAGTAAACGTATATTCTCCAATTTCAATGGCAGAAAGGCTTTGCTGAGGAAAGACTAAGACGTCATTATTCTGGCTCACCTTAAAGCTAAAACGCACAAAACTCTCTTCCAATGTGGCCTCGGGGAGTGCCTCATCTTCACACGCCAAAAGACTGAACAAAAGAACTGAAAATGAAATAAAAAGTTTAATAGCCTTCATTTTGCTGCATGTTTTCATTGATGATTATTGAACTCTGCGGAATAGGTAATATAAATCTATCGTTCGGAAAATCCAACTGACAGATCGAAATATTACAGCCGTCATTTCTGATGATAGATTGGCCGTTTCTGGCCAAATCATATAGCAGATGGCCTTCAAAAGCCAGCTCTCGGCGTCTTTCTAAAAGGATCTCTTCAATTAAAGCTTCACCGGATAAATTTAGCGGTTCAGCAGAAGGATTGGCGCGTTCCCTGATGAGCTGTAAATCGTTTAGCGCTAAATCAGTTTGGCCACTTTTGGCATAGGCTTCAGCACGGTTAAGGTAAACTTCTGAGAGCCTGATCATCACCGCACCATCGTTGGCAGGAAATTTCCTAGTAAAGTTGTAAGTAACCTGTTCTTCCCCGATAGGAGTAATGGTAGGAATATCCTGACTGGCCAGTAACCCCCCAAGATTCCTGATGTCGTTTTCATCATAAAGTGAAACCAAATCGTTTGAAGCTGTATAGCGCCCAAAATCGACTAACTCCTCATTTAAAAAGACAATATCAAAAAAATCTGAAACACTGGAACTTACTATACCGCCTTCACCGGTAAGTGGTGGCGTAAATTCAAAAAGGGTTTCGGAAATGGGTTCAAAATTTGCCCATTGGCTCACAAGTTGATCGCCGGGAGTGAGTTCTATAGTTGAATTTATAACTTGATTCGCCTGATTGATACAATTCTCCCAATCGCCTTTGTATAAATAAAACCGGGAAAGTAGGGCTCTAATGTTTAAGGTATTAAAAAAACTGGTCTCCGGGCCTTCCAAAGCCTGATTTTCTGTAAAGCGATTTAAAGCTTCCAGAAAATCAGCTTCGATAAGATTATAGGTGTCAGCTAAAGTTTCCCGTGCCGGGAAATCTTCTCCGGCGGTTAAGGTTTGGGTATTGTACACAATGCCTAAGTGCTGTGCATCGGGCGTAAAACTATAGGTTTGGGCAAAGAGTTTTGTGAGCTCAAAGTGAACACAAGCCCGCATGGCCAATGTTTCGGCGATAACCTGCTGTCGTAATTGCTCATCTAAACCCGAGACCTCATCTATGTTTTCCAAAATGAGGTTTAAAGCATTTATTAGGCCGTAAAAATCCCCGTAAAGCGTATTGAATGTCCCGCTTATGGCCTGTTCTTCAAAACTATAAACTTGCTGAAAACTATTAGGCACATCTGCAATGCCCTGCCTGTTTGGTGAAAACTTTATATTCCCCGCAACGGCATCGGCATAAACAAAAAACTCCTCCTCAGAATACAGGGCTTCGTATTCTCTATAGGCGCCATTTAGTGCTTCCAAAAGACCATCAACCGTAGAAAATTGTTGATTTATAGAGACTTGTTCTACAGGTTCTCTGTTCAAAAAGTCTTCACAGGAAAACAAGAGCATACAACCTAATAATATGTAGAGTGTTTTTTTCATCAAAATCCTAAATTAAAACCTAAAGTTAGGGTTTGCATTTCCGGGTAGGTAAATCTTAATTCGCCAACATCGTTTCCGGAGCTTGAGTTTTTATACCAGTAGCCTAAATTATCGGCATTAGCAAAGATACTAAATTTGTCAATGTTGAGCCTTTCGAGAAACTTGGCTTCAACATTATAATTGATACTCAGGTTCTGAAATTTTATAAAGCTCAATTCGTACACATATTTGGTTGAATTCCTGATGATAGGCATCGAAGGGTCTAATCTGGAATTGCGGGCAACATCTCCGGGTTGTCTCCAGACATCTGCGGTTTCAGCAATCATATTTCGGGTCGTAAAGAGTTCATCGGTTGCTTCTAAGGAACGGTCCAATAAAAAGTCTTCACCATAGGTGTATAAAAACCGGGCCGTGATGTTCAAGTTTTTACCGATTTGAAACTGATGCTGAAAACTCCCAAAGAAATCCGGTAGCCTATCGCCAATAATTTCCCAGTCCTGATTATCAAAGTTTTCGCGGTAAGTGATACCATCGTAAATTTCGCCATCTTTTCGGTATAGGTTTCTTCCGGTAGCTGGGTCAACACCAGCCCATTCTACACCCCAGATGGCAGAAGTGCTGACGCCAACACGAAGTGCTGCTGCGCGCTCTGCACTGGAAAATTCAGAGCTCAGATTTTCTATAGAAAGTACTTTGTTTCTGTTCTGGGAATAATTTCCTCAAAACTGCCATGAAAAATTAGGCCGGTCTACCAAGAGTGCCTCAAACGAAAGTTCAAATCCTTTGTTTTCCATACTGCCCACATTGGAAATGACATTGGCAAAACCAGACTCCGGAACGATGTTGGTAGAGGAAATGATATCCGTAATTTTATCTCTGTAGTATTCAGCGGTTAATTCCAATCTGCTATCAAATAGCCTGATATCTATACCGGCGTTAAACTTAAGGTTTTGCTCCCAAGACAAGAGCGGGTTTGGCGCTGTTGCAGGAAACGCATAACTCCCTGTATTGTAACCGTCAAAACCGGTTAAGTCGACGTTGTAGAGGCCTTGCGCTCTATAGCTTCCTATTCTGGAATTCCCTGAAGACCCGTAACTGGTCCGGAACCTCAAAAAATCGATAGCCTCGTAGTTTTGTAAAAATTTTGTCTTGGATATGACCCAACTTGCTCCAAGCGCGCCATTCACAGCGGCATTGACGTCACCACCAAAGGCAGAGCTTTCATCTCGGCGTAAACTTCCGGTTAGAAAATAAGTCTTGTCATAATTGTAATTGACCTGCCCAAAAAATGAACGCCTGGCGCTTTCTGAAGTGTACCCGTTTATTTGAACATCATTGGCATCGGCAAAGCTGTTGTTTTTGTCCTGTTCAATAAAGCCGCTCCCCAAAGTTCTCAAGTTATCATTGATTTCCTCATTGGTTTCGGTGCCGAGTAAACCATCCAGGTTATGTTTTTCATTAAACGTATTTTGATAATTTACCGTGGCATTAAAGGTATAATTATTAACGTTTCTATCAAACCTTACTTTCCGCCCCCAGTTTGGGTATGTCACACCGTCAACTTCAAAATTTCCGCTGAGTTGACCGGAGGAGTTTTCACCGGAAAAGTAACGGTTTTGCACCTTGTCTGTATAATCTATTCCTCCAATGATTCTTGCCGACCAGTGTTCATTAAAGGTATAGCTTAAGTTTAAACTCCCCAGTAAGCCAACGGTTTCAGCTTCTGAAAGATTTTGCTGTAAGACGGCAAGCGGATTCCCCAATACGCCAGTTTCTATAATTGTAAAGCTTCCGTCCTCATTAAAAGGGGATACATTGGGAGGCAAAGGAAAACTGAAGAGCTGGTTAGGCGTGTTTTTCTGACCCAAAGAGGGTGAAAACCTTAAACTGGCAGAAAAGCCTTTATGCTCAAACCCTAAATTGAAAGACCCTCTGAGGGCCTGAAATTCATTACCCACCTGTACTTCATCATTAACTAAGTAAGAGGCAGAAGCTCTATAATTGAATTTACCTTTCTTTTGCGAAATATTGAATTGTGTTCTACTGAAAAACCCGCTTTCATTCATTAAATCAAACCAGTCGGTATTGGTGGTTGGTGAGCCGGAAAGGGCAATGGCGTTTTCGAGCGTTTCCCCAGTATTTTGGTAATACTCCACCAATAATTCATGATATTGAGGGCCGGTGAGGTACTGTATTTCATTTATCGGGTTAGACACGCCCATTTGCTGGGAAACATTGACCTGCATTTTGGAACTACGCCCTGATTTTGTTGTGATTAAAATCACTCCGTTGGCACCATCTGCACCGTAAATACTTACGGCAGCGGCATCTTTTAGGATAGAGATGCTTTCAATATTTTCTGGTGGAATTTTAGATAAGGGATTTAAAAATTCTTCGCCAAAACGCCCGCCACCGTCAAAAAGCTGATCGTCAAAACCGCTTTCTTCTGAAAGGATTACACCGTCAACAATGATAAGGGGTTGAGAAGAGGCATTGAGGATATTTCCGTTTAAAGGCGTAAATGTGCCCTGGCCTCTAATGTTTATGCTGGTAGCTGTACCGACTTGTGTGTTAGAAATCACCTGAACGCCCGGCGCCAGTCCTTCTATCATTCTGTCAACCGACTCAAAGCTTTGGTTGGTGTTGATTTCTCGACTGTCAAGCTGAGTGATACTGCCAACCACTTCTTCTTTAGGCTTGGAGGTGCCATAGGAGGTTGTGATAATCACCTCTTTCAGCTGTTCTTCATCGGGTAAAAGATAAATCCTGAAATTTCTTTGATAACCTATTTGAAGCGTTTTAGACTTATAACCCAGATAGGTTATTTTTAATTCGTCTTCTACCTTTATGTCCTGAGCATTGATACTGAATTCTCCGTCAATATTGGTTAAACTGCCATAATTCGTCCCTTTTATAAACACCGTAGCTCCCAAAAGTGGAACGGAATCATTGGCACTAAAAACTTGGCCTTTGAGTTGGCTGTTTTGTGCAAGCCCCTCAGTACCTGATAGGGCAAAATAAAAAACCATTAAACCGATGTAAAATTTCTGCATAAAGCGGAGATAAAACCTAATGAAATGTTAAGCTAATATAAAATTATTATTAACATTCAACAAAAAAGTAAAGGAATTCAATAATTTTTTTTCAATTTTTAATGCCGGTGTTTCATGTTTTTCCTTTTAAAATAAGCATTCATGGCTTTTTTCCTCTCCGGATTATGTTTAAAGGCAAAATGAAGTAATTCTTTGTGGGTCTTAAAAGCTTGTGCTTGGTCTAAACTTGATTTTAGTTTGGCCTCAAGATTATTCAAAACCTTTTCTTTTTGAGGATGGGGTTCTTCTGATATTAAAAATTCGTAAAACAAATACGGATGTTTAAACCCAAAAGATTTAGCCAATTCTTGAGCTTCATCTACATTTTTCCATAAATAAAAACTGGTTCTTTCCCAGGGCGTAAGTATCCTGTGATAGGCCAGATGAACAGCATAATCGTGCTTTAGATTGTATTTTAAAATAACCCTCAACGAATCTTTGTATACCGCGTTTTCTCTAAATTCAAGTACCTCTGAAGAGGTCTGAAATTCTTTTAATTCATCAGTTTTAATTTGAAAATCTTCATTTAAAAACTTATAGTCTTTATTGATATAATCTATGTTTAAAAGGCTGTCTTTTTCAGTCTCGGTATAGCTGCTAAAACCTTGAGCATTGGCTGAAAAAAACTGAAAAAAACTAAAACTGATAAGAAGAAACTTATACATTATAATGAAATTAAAACCCCAGATTTAGAATTAAAATCCGGGGCAGAGGTTACTATTTATTCCACAAGTATTTTATGTTGACTTGCCTGTCCCTGGTGATTTAAATTTAAAATATATAGGCCAGGCGACAGATTGGTTTTAATTTCATGAGATGATAAGTCTCCATTTTGAACCAGTCTTCCTTGCATGTCAAAAATGCTGTATGACTCAATGTCTGTTGAGGTTTGGATATTGATTTTATCTTTAACCGGGTTCGGATAAATCACGACATCACTGAGCTGTTGTTGTACAACTGAAAGCGAAGTAAGATCATAAGCATATAATTCACTACCAAAAATCTCGTCACCATTGTCATCCAATTCGTCTGCTCTAAACAAGACTAACTCTTGAGCTGGCCAATAGAAGATTTCTGTGACATCTACATAGTCTTCTGTCAATTGAAAAATTAAGTTGCCATCCGTAGAAAATAGTCTGGCGTCATTGTCAGTTCCTAGCTCTCCTGAGTAAAGTAGTACTTCTCCATTAGGGAGTAGTGGGCTGTCAACGACTTCAAAATCATCCGGATCGTGATTATCGTTGCTGCCCGAAATATCACTAAGCATAACCGCAGTATCTGTTATAGGATTATACTTCCAAAGTTCATCATCATTCACACCATCGTCGCCTTCAAAATACAATTCGTCGTTCCATACAAAGTAATTTCTTGTCCCATCGACATTTAAATTATCAATAGCAGAAACTATTACAGTGCCAGCCGTTGTCCCGTCGGTTTTCCAGACATTACCTTCAGCTTCAAAATAGACCTCATTCCCGAGCTGAACAAAATTGCTAATACCGGAGTTGCCATCACCGGGATTAATGTCTTTGATAAGCGTGAAAGTTTGTGCTACAGGATCATACTCATAAAGCTCGTTGCCGGTTGTTGCATCGTCGGTAGAATAATTCATGTACAAAAGAATTTTACCATTAAAGGCAATAGTGTTTCCTCCAAGTACAGACTCTTCTCCTGGTCCAACATCTGGTACTTCATTTCCTGTTGTACCATCAAATTCAACTAATTTATTGGGCTGAAAACTTGAGTTGAATCCTGTATAATAAAGTTTACCATTCAATTCTATGGGATTAAATAAACCAGAAAATGAAGATCCATATAAAGACTCACTGACCACACTGGTACCGTCAAAAGAAAACAAATCAATACCACTTACATTTTCATCAAAAGCTGTAAAATAAAGTTTATTATTGAATATTATAAAATTATTTGGTGAACTACTGCTGGAACCGGGTCTAATATCTTGAACCAAAGACAAGTTAAGGTTAGAGTCTATTTTCCAAAGCTCTATTCCATTCACGCCATCATTAGCGCGAAAGAAAATTTCACCATTAAACTCAATAAAATTACCGGGCACGCCATTATTAACATCTCCCGGTGTATCGGGGTTAATATTGGCTAATTGGTTAACGGCAAAATCAATATTCTGGGCTTTTACCGTTGATAAACATAGTGTTGCTAAAATAAAAACGTAGATTTTTTTCATAATTAAAAATTTAAGATTCAATGCAAATATAGTTATTTATAATTATTCTAAATTAAATCCAAGCTAAAATCATCCAAAAAATTGGCAGGGCTTCCACATAAAAGGAGGAATAATAAGGTTTTTGGATAGACTTAGCTAAAAGAATGACCACTGCAAGACTGAGGTAAATGCAGGAATACAGCCAAATTTTTTCGATATTAAAAGTATAAATTTTTTGAATAAAAAGTAAAACCAGAACAAGAAGTGAACCGATTTTTACCTTCCAAACCCCAAATGTACTTACCAGTGTTTTTAGGTGTTTTTCATCAAATCTTAAGTCTCTTATTTCAAAAGGAATCATCAGCAAAACTACCCAAAGTATTCTTTCAATACACTCAAAATTTATCAGTTTAATTAAGTCTTTCCATTGAAAAGACTCAGTGATAAAAGGTAATACGTATGTAGTTGCAGCCCAGATAAAGGCGATAATAAAAACCTTTAAAAGGCCTATTTCACGCAGGTTTTTTTTGCCTATGGGAATGGCGTACAGAAGCGTAAGCATCCCCAAAATTATACTGATTAAGAAAACTTTCGGCCTGATAAAAAACAAAGAGACAAACCACCCGATAAACACCACACAAGAAAAAATTTGAATTTGCCTGAGCTGTTGGGTCAGGCTTCTGTGGTGTAATCTGGCAACCGGAGCATACTTCACAAAATTGTAGCCTGTAATACTGCTTAAGAAAATAAAGGCTAAAAGCATATAATCTACCGGCAGTTGATGTCGATTAAAAGTAAAAAGGCTAAGCGCTACCACTGCAAAACTAACGTGAATACTGCTGTTGATGTAAAACCGGAATAGCCTTTTAAAAAATCTCATTGTTCAAAAATACCACAAATTTGCGGGTGTTGATATCGCGTTGAAATCTTAACGATTGGCCCAAAGTATTTAACAAGTGTTTTGTGACAAAAAACGTATTTTTGCGCATTAAATTTATCGACATGAATACATCTGTGTTTGCCAATAGACATATCGGTCCGCGAGGAGAAAATTTTGATGAAATGCTTGCCAAAATTGGCGTTTCCTCAATTGATGAATTGATTTTTGAAACGATTCCGGATAACATCAGGCTCAAAAAGCCCTTAGAGCTTCCGGAAGCTATCAGCGAATACGACTATGCCAAACACATCAATGCCCTTGGCGATAAAAACAAACACTATAAAACATATATCGGTTTAGGCTATCACGAAGCGATTACACCGGCGGTAATTCAAAGAAATGTGTTGGAAAACCCGGGATGGTATACTGCTTACACGCCTTATCAAGCTGAAATCGCTCAATGCATACTGGAGGCGCTTCTTAATTTTCAGACCGTTGTGAGCGACCTTACAGGCATGGAATTGTCTAATGCCTCTTTACTCGATGAAGCCACAGCAGCAGCCGAAGCTATGACGATGTTATTTGCCGTGCGCTCCAGAGAAAAGAAAAAAGCAAAAGCCCAAAAGTTTTTTGTAGCTGAAGATGTTTTTCCGCAGACCTTGGCTTTACTTCAAACCAGAGCAAATCCGGTTGATATAGAAATCGTCGTAGGACAACCTGAAAATTTTGATTTTTCAGAGGACTTCTTTGGTGCTTTACTGCAGTATCCGGGGAAAACAGGACAGGTTAGAGATTATTCAGAATTTTGCCAAAAAGCTCAGGATGCCGATATTAAAATAGCAATTGCCGCAGACCTGATGAGCTTAGTCTTACTGGAAGCACCCGGACAATGGGGCGTGGATGTTGTAGTGGGGACAACCCAGCGTTTTGGCATTCCTATGGGTTACGGCGGACCACATGCGGCTTATTTCGCCACAAAAGAAGACTATAAACGCCAAATTCCCGGACGAATTATCGGCGTGACCAAAGATATGAACGGTAACCGCGGACTCAGAATGGCACTCCAAACCCGTGAGCAGCACATTAAAAGAGACCGCGCCACATCAAACATTTGTACAGCGCAGGTATTATTGGCCGTTATGGCCGCGATGTATGCCGTCTATCACGGGCCAAAAGGTTTAAAACACATCGCCTCTTCCATACACCAAAAAGCCACAACTTTAGCCGATGCTATCGAAAACATAGGATTGTATCAAGCCAATAGGTTGTATTTTGATACAATTTTAGTCAAAGCTAAAGCTGAAGAGGTTAAAAGCATAGCAGAACAACATCACATCAATTTCTTTTATCCCGATGCTGAATCTGTTTCGATATCAGTCAACGAAACAACTTCAATTGAAGATTTAAATGCCATCATTAAAGTGTTTGAAACCTACAAATCATCAACAATTGATTCAATTGAAACGCTTTTAGATCAGGATGTCATTGTTAAAAGTCCACTTCACAGAACTTCAGATTTTTTAAGCAGTCCCGTGTTTAACACCTACCATTCGGAGACTGAATTGATGCGCTACATCAAAGCTTTAGAGCGAAAGGATTTATCCCTTAACCATTCTATGATTGCTTTAGGCTCCTGTACGATGAAGTTGAATGCCGCTGCTGAAATGCTGCCGCTTAGCAATCCGAAATGGTCAAACTTACACCCTTATGTACCGGTAGAGCAGGCTCAGGGTTACCACGAGATGCTTTCAGCCTTAGAAAACTACCTCACTGAAATTACCGGTTTTTCGGCGACTTCACTTCAGCCTAACTCCGGTGCACAAGGTGAATATGCCGGGTTGATGGTTATAAGAGCTTATCATCAGCACAGAGGCGAAGGCCACAGACATATTTGTTTAGTGCCGTCTTCAGCTCACGGGACAAACCCCGCCAGTGCTGTGATGGCAGGGATGAAAGTGGTGGTTGTAAAATCTACAGATAAAGGCAACATAGACGTTCAAGACCTTAAAGCCAAAGCTGAAAAATACAGTAAAGATTTAGCCGCTTTAATGGTGACCTATCCTTCCACACATGGTGTGTTTGAATCTGATATTCAGGAAATAACCGCCTGTATTCACGAGCACGGCGGACAGGTTTATATGGACGGTGCCAATATGAATGCTCAGGTGGGCCTCACCAGCCCCGGTGCTATCGGAGCCGATGTTTGTCACTTGAATTTACATAAAACTTTTGCCATCCCGCACGGTGGTGGTGGACCGGGCGTTGGCCCTATTTGTGTGGCTAAACAGTTAGCCCCATTTTTACCTAAAAACCCACTCATAAAAACGGGTGGAGAGCAAGCTATACAGGCTATTTCTGCGGCACCTTGGGGGTCTGCATTGGTATGTTTGATTTCCTACGGCTACATTAGAATGTTGGGAGAAGAAGGCTTAAGACAATCGACTGAAGCTGCCATTTTGAATACCAACTACATCAAAGAAAGATTAAAAGACCATTATCCCACACTTTATGCCGGTGAACGGGGTAGAGCAGCCCACGAAATGATTATCGATTGCCGCCCGTTTAAGAAAAATGGTATTGAGGTGAAAGATATCGCCAAACGCTTGATAGATTACGGGTTTCACGCCCCAACGGTGTCATTTCCTGTCGCCGGTACTATGATGATAGAGCCCACAGAAAGCGAAAGCAAATATGAATTGGATCGGTTTTGTGAGGCTATGATTCAGATACGCCATGAAATTGAACGATGTACACCCGAAGACGAAGGGAATTTATTGACCAATGCTCCCCACACCCAAGACATGTTAACCGCCGATGAATGGCATTTTGGGTATACACGTCAGGATGCCGCTTATCCTTTGGACTTTGTGAGGCATAACAAATTTTGGCCAAGCATAAGACGTGTAGATGAAGGTTATGGCGATAGAAACTTGATTTGTTCCTGTAATCCTATTGAAGATTATATTCAGGAAACCCCCTCATAAATTTTATGCGCTGGATTATAAGCATTGCTCTTTTACTGCTTTTAGAAGTTTACGCTTTACAAGCTTTTAGGGTCTTATTTCCAAAACTTAAAATAACTTTCGTTTATGCACTTATAAGTTTAGTAGTTTATGGGTTAACGATAGTCAGCTTTTACACCAAAGTAGAAGGGGGTACTTTTGGTTATCCCCGAGGATTTCTCATGGGTTTGGTTTTGAGTTTAATAACATTCAAGTTGGTCATCATCGGCTTTATGTGCTTTGAAGACATCTTTAGAGTTTTTCAATTTCTGTTTCAAAAGCTATTTTCTACTGAAAACCAGCATTACCCATCACGCCGAAAGTTTATTAGTACAATCGCCTTAGGACTGGGCGCTATTCCTTTTGCCGGGATTTTATACGGTATGTTTAAAGGGAAATACAATTTTAAAGTTCTCAATTACAAATTAACTTTTGAAGATATACCACCGGCGTTTGATGGTTTAAAAATTCTACAGATAAGCGATATCCATTCCGGGAGTTTTGACAGTAAAGCAAAGGTAGAATACGGCATTGAACTCATCAACAAACAGCAGGCTGATGTTATCTTTTTTACCGGAGATTTAGTCAATAATCTGGCTTCAGAAATGGACGATTGGACGGAAAGCTTTAGTCAAATTAAGGCTAAATATGGGGTGTTTTCTATTTTAGGAAACCATGACTACGGCGATTATCACAATTGGGAAAGCCCATCTGCCAAAAAAGCCAATTTTGAAAATTTGCTAAAAGTTCATCAGAAAATGGGTTGGCAAATGCTGAGAAATGAAAATACTTTTATCGAAAAAGACAACCAAAAGTTTCATATTGTTGGGGTTGAAAATTGGGGAAAAGGCGGTTTTAAACAAGCAGGCGATTTGGATAAAGCATCTGAAAATCTAAGCGATAAAGACTTCAAAATATTACTCAGTCACGATCCCTCACATTGGGATGAGGTTATAAAAACACATGATAAGCATTTTCAGTTGACCTTAAGCGGTCATACCCACGGCATGCAATTCGGGATAGAAATTCCGGGATGGTTCAAATGGAGTCCGGTGCAATACCGTTATGAGCAGTGGGCTGGATTATACCATCATCAAAAAAGAATCATCAACGTCAATCGGGGCTTTGGCTATTTGGCCTATCCGGGAAGACTTGGGATTTGGCCGGAGATCTCGGTGATTGAGCTTGAGTTGTCTAATATGAAAGCTAACTCATATTATAAATAGAACCTAAGATATTTGTGTGATGTTTTTTTTTTTAGTTTTAAAATCTCTTTAATCATCATAAATATTTGTGAAAATCATGAAAAAAATAGTCGTATTTTTAGTTTGTGTTTTAATGATATCATGTTCAAACGACGACGATAACAATGCACAACCTCAAACACTTAATAATAGTTTAAATATTAATGGTGAAGAGTATGAACTAAAACTCGGTACCATTGAAAATTTAGGGTCCTATGAAGGAAGTATTTTTGATTTTGTTCTCAATTTATCTTCCTCGGACTTCACTGTAAATGATGGTTTCTCTTTTGAAGATGATGTTGTAACCTCAATATCAATTGATTTATATGTTAAT
>CAYMXD010000005.1:0-18167 GCA_964394095.1 uncultured Mesohalobacter sp.
GCATTATGTATTGGTAGCAATAAAAAGCTGCTATACAAATCCAAACCATAAGCTAATATCTATTGACCAATGGGGGGACATCCAGTGGTTAAGTATGGAAGGTGCTTTCTCCTATTGCTCATCCATGAATATCAATGCATTAGACACCCCTCATTTATCTCAAGTTGAAAGTATGAGTAGAATGTTTCAGTGGGCAGGAAACTTAAATAAAGATATAAATAATTGGGATGTTTCAAATGTTACTGATTTGAGTTTTATGTTTATAAACGCTTTATCCTTTAATCAGCCATTAGATGATTGGGACGTGTCTAATGTTGTAAATACTTGGGGTATGTTCAAAAATGCTAATTCTTTTAATCAAAATATAAACGATTGGAACGTTTCTTATGTAACTGACATGAGGGGAATGTTTGAGAGTGCTGACAGTTTTAACCAGCCTTTAAATAACTGGAATGTTTCAAATGTCACGAAAATGAAAAACATGTTCCATGGTGCTGTCAACTTTAATCAACCTTTAGATAATTGGGACGTGTCTAATGTTGTAAATATGTGGGGTATGTTTAAAGATGCAACTTCATTTAATCAAGCTATTGATAATTGGAACGTGTCTAATGTAGAAAATATGAATGATATGTTTCGAAATGCAAGTAACTTCAACCATTCATTAAATAACTGGAATATAGGAAACGTATATGTTGTAGATATGTCATATATGTTTTATAATGCAGCTAGCTTTAATCAGCCTTTAAATAATTGGGATGTATCGCTTGTTACTAATATGTCAAATATGTTTCATGGTGCTGCTGCTTTTAATCAACCTTTAGATAATTGGGATGTGTCTCTTGTGACTAATATGACAAACATGTTCAAAGATGCAACTTCATTTAATCAACCATTAAATAGCTGGAATGTATCTAATGTCTTAAATACAAGTGGCATGTTTTGGAATGCAACTTCATTTAATCAAGCATTAAATAATTGGGACGTGTCTATTTTAAACATTAATAGTATGTTTAAGAATGCAATTTCATTTAATCAACCTCTAAGTTCGTGGGATGTTTCAAATGTTAGTACAACTATTGGTTTTCCGGATATGTTTAATGGTGCAAGTGCGTTCAATCAAGATCTATCAAATTGGGATTTCCCAAATGGAGAATTACCAGGGTTTATTGATAATTCAGGCTTAAATAAAGTTAATTACGAATTGCTATTACAAAAACTTGTTTCACTTAGTCATGATGATGGTACACTAGGTGCTGAAAATATAAAGTATTGTGATGCCTTTACACGAGGACAACTTGTAAGTGCAGGTTGGACAATTTCAGGTGATAGCTTAGCTAACGATTGCAATGTAAATTATATTTCTGGTCAAGTATTATTTGACGAAATCAATGATGGCTGTGATGCTAATGATAACGAAATTTCTAATTATTTGATCAGCGCCAATGATGGCTCAGAAGACGCCACATTTGCTGTTGATGAAAACGGCCAATATTTTATTCCATTAGACACAGGAAATTATACCTTAAGCATTTTAAATTTAAACGCTAATTTCACTGCAACACCGCCAAATCAGTCTATCAACTTTTCCGATCAAAATGAAATTTTAGATAACGTTGATTTCTGTATTACCGCCAACCAACAATTTGAAGATCTGGCAATCGATATTTTTCCTTTGGAAGATGCTATTCCTGGTTTTGAAACTGTTTATCAAATTATAGTTAGCAATAATGGCTCATACACGATTCCAAATGTGCAAGCCACTTTTAATTATGATGACAACTTTCAAAGTTTTGTATCTTCAACCGAAATACCAAATGGAAGCACAACTAATCTTTTGTCATTTAATTTTACAAGCCTGGAAGCTTTTTCTCAGGGAGTCTTTGAAATTACCATGCTCAACGCCACGCCACCTACATTAAATGCTGGTGAAGAATTGACCTTTACCACACAAGTAACGCCGGATGACAATGACACGAATCCTAATGACAATACTGCCATACAGAACCAAATTGTTGTCAATTCCTATGACCCTAATGATAAACTCGTCGTGCAAGGCGATGAAATTGTTGATGAAGACATAGACCAATATCTGGATTATAGAATTCGATTTCAAAATCTGGGAACAGCCAATGCACTTAACGTCAAAATCACAGATACCATTAGCGATAAATTGGACTGGACCACTTTTCAGCCTATGACTTCAAGTCACGATTATCGCATAGAAATTGTTGATGGAGAGGAAATCAATTACTATTTTGACAATATCAATCTGCCATACGAAACGGCAGACCCTGAAGGCAGTAATGGTTATATCACCTATAAAATTAAACCTAAACCTACAGTACAAATAGGCGATGTCATAGAAAATACCGCCTATATTTATTTTGATTTTAATTTGCCAATTGTGACCAATACGGCTTCTACGACAGTTGTGGATGAGTTGAGTGTGGCGGATTTTAATATAGATGACATCAACATTTACCCCAATCCAGTTGAAAATTTACTAAATATCAACTGGCCTGATCAATTGAATGTTCGTTCCATTAAACTTTTTGACCTTAACGGTAAAATGATTGATACTTTTGGCAACCAAAATGTTTTAGATGTGAGTCAAATTCAATCCGGTATATATATTTTGAGTGTGGAGACAGATAAGGGAAGTTTTTTTGAAAAGATAATCAAGAAATAGATTTAGTAGTTAAATTAATAGTACCAAAGCCAAACCTCAAAGTTCTTCGAGACCTTTGAGGTTTTTTTTAGGATAAATTAATTTTATTTCAAGTCTAAACCCGACTAGCCTACTAGACCAATTGGGTTATATTTTCTAAGTATTGCTTTGTAATGCTGATTTGTTTTTTTACATTGCTTTTTCTAAATAATTATTATCTATACTTTTGTAATTTAAGACTTTATTTAATGAATTTCAAATTATTTTTATCTAATATCTTATTCTTTGTATTGTTGGCAACAACCCATTTAAATGCTCAGAATAATCCTGACTTCTTTATACAAAACGGCATCTGTAAATGCCCAGATGCCAACTTTGGAGACACAGGAACGTTAACCATAAACGGCGAAACCAAAACTTTTACAAAGCGTAATAGAGCTCAACTCGATGCTTTGATAGATGCCGATGAATCCGATCCTCAAATTGCTTTGACCTGTACATCTGGTATTACAGACATGAGTAATTTGTTCAATGGTGCTACAACTTTCAATCAAGACATCGGATTCTGGGATACCTCTAATGTGACAGACATGTCATTTATGTTCAGAATAGCTTTAGCTTTTAATCAAGACATAGGAAACTGGGATACGTCAAGTGTTACTAACATGAGTTATATGTTTGTTCAATCTATTACATTCAATCAGGATCTTAATAATTGGGATACTTCTAATGTGATCGATATGCAGTGGATGTTTTCAAGTGCAGATACATTCAATCAAAATATAGGTGACTGGGATACCTCCAGTGTGACTGATATGGAATATATGTTTGTTTCTGCTAATTCTTTTAATCAAGACATTGGTAGCTGGAATACATCTAATGTCATCACTATGAGTGCTATGTTTGCTGATGCGTTTTCTTTTAATCAAGATATTGGAAATTGGGACTTATCGTCAATTCTTACAATAAGTATAATGTTCAATAATGCTACATCATTTAACCAGGATATCGGGAATTGGGATACTTCAAATGTTTCTAACATGCACGCCTTGTTTCTTGGTGCTAGCTCTTTCAATCAAGACATATCAAATTGGTGCGTAGAACAATTCTCTTCTGAACCATCTCAATTTGCTGATAATTCTCCACTACAAGAAAACTATAAACCCAATTGGGGTGCAACGTGTACATTAGGTATTAATGACATGAGCACAACAACTGTTAGTTTATATCCAAATCCAGTCGAAGATTTGCTTCATTTAGAGTTGCCAACCTCTTTAGAACTAAAATCAATGCGCCTTTTTGACCTTAATGGTAAATTAAGTACAACTTTTGAAAACCAAACGACCTTAGATTTGAGTCAGATAGAATCTGGAATTTATATTTTGAGGATGGAGACGGGTAAGGGAAGTTTTCATGAAAAGGTTATTAAAAAATAGGGTAAATATTAATTGCCAATAATACCTTATAATCAAACCTGAAAGGTCTTTGAGACCTTTCAGGTTTTTTATTTTCAAAATACTTAACTTAAACAAGTAAAGACTGTGATTTTGATTTTAAAGTTAATAGTAATAGTTTCATTTTACAAACCAGACATTTTAAAAAAACTCAAAACTTCAACCCCAGTTTTTTGAGGAATTAAAACTGAATAACTTAGCTTTGCAAAAACTTAAAAAGTTATAAGTTCATGTCTCATCAAAAACCTATAAAATCTGCTTTAATTTCCGTATTTCATAAAGACGGTTTAGAGCCGATAATTGACGCCTTAAAAGCCCATAACATTACCATTTACTCCACCGGAGGGACTCAAAAATTCATTGAATCCTGTGGTGCTGAAGTCACTGCGGTAGAAGATTTAACAGATTATCCTTCTATTTTAGGCGGCAGAGTAAAAACCCTTCACCCTAAAGTTTTTGGCGGGATTTTGAGTAGACGAGATCATGAAGGCGACAAAACGACTTTGGGTCAATTCGACATTCCGGAAATAGATTTAGTCATCGTAGACCTTTATCCTTTTGAGGAAACGGTGGCTTCCGGTTCAAGTCATGAGAATATTATTGAAAAAATAGACATCGGTGGGATTTCACTGATTCGTGCAGCTGCCAAAAATTATAAGGACGTGTTGTGTGTGGCTTCCAAAGCCGATTATGATAATGTTTTAGACATTTTAGTAAAACCTGTTGCTGAAAGCAGTTTTGAAGAACGAAAAGCTTTTGCCGTAAACGCATTTGCGGTGTCTTCGCATTACGATACCAAAATCTTTGGTTACCTCAACCAACCTAAAACCAATGATGAACTTCGTATAAGTGAAACCGAAGTCATGCCACTCCGCTACGGCGAAAACCCGCACCAAAAGGCCAATTTCTATGGCAATGCTGATGACGTTTTTGAACAGCTACACGGTAAAGCATTATCCTACAACAATTTACTTGACGTGGATGCCGCCGTCAACCTCATTAACGAATTTCAGGGAGAGCATCCAACTTTTGCTGTTTTAAAGCACAATAATGCCTGTGGTTTGGCTCAGAGAAAAACGATTTTAGAAGCCTATAACGATGCGCTAGCCGGCGATCCTGTGTCTGCTTTTGGAGGAATTTTAATTTCAAACACCAGCATAGACAAAGCCACCGCAGATGAAATTCACAAATTATTTTGTGAAGTCGTCATTGCCCCGGCTTTTGATGCTGATGCTTTAGACGTTTTAACTTCAAAAAAGAATAGACGAATTTTGATTTTAAAACAAAGTGCTTTCAATAATAAAATGCTCAGAACTTGTTTAAATGGGGTTTTGGTTCAAGACAGAGACGACATCACAGATCGAAGCGAACATTTTAAGACCGTAACAAAAACCTCTGCAGACAAGAAACAAATTGAAGATTTAGTGTTTGCTTCAAAAATTTGTAAACACACCAAATCCAACACCATTGTTTTAGCTAAAAACAAACAGCTTATCGCCAGTGGCACCGGGCAAACCTCTCGTGTAGATGCCTTAAAGCAAAGTATAGACAAAGCCAATCACTTTAAATTTGACCTTAAGGGCGCTGTAATGGCTAGTGATGCTTTCTTCCCCTTTCCGGATTGTGTAGAAATCGCCAATGAAGCTGGCATTGTTTCTGTTATTCAACCGGGAGGCTCCATAAAAGACGAATTAAGCATCAACTATTGTGATGACAATAATATGTCTATGGTGATGACCGGAACAAGACATTTTAAACATTAATTTGATTACTTTTACCAACCGATTCTAAATTATAAAAATGGGGTTTTTTGATTTTTTAACTGAAGATATTGCTATAGACCTTGGGACAGCCAACACCTTAATCATACACAACGATAAGGTTGTTGTGGATGCGCCTTCTATTGTAGCCAGAGATAGAGTGTCTAACAAAATAATTGCAGCTGGTAAGGAAGCTTCGATGATGCAGGGAAAAACACATGAAAATATTAAGACGGTAAGACCACTTAAAGATGGTGTGATTGCAGATTTTGACGCCAGTGAACAGATGATAAGTATGTTCATTAAAGAAATTCCGGCCTTAAAAAAGCGAATTTTCACCCCATCACTAAGAATGGTAATTTGTATCCCCAGCGGAATTACTGAAGTAGAAATGAGGGCTGTAAAAGACAGTGCCGAACGTGTAAATGGCAAAGAAGTTTACCTTATCCACGAACCTATGGCGGCTGCAATTGGTATAGGCGTAGATATTATGCAACCCAAAGGAAACATGATTGTGGATATAGGTGGTGGTACAACTGAAATTGCCGTAATTGCCCTAGGAGGCATAGTTTGTGATAAGTCTGTAAAAATAGCAGGCGATGTCTTTACAAACGATATCATTTATTATATGCGTACCCAGCACAATTTATTTGTGGGTGAGCGCACTGCAGAAAAGATTAAAATTCAGATTGGAGCTGCGACCGAAGATTTAGAAACGCCTCCCGAAGACATGAGTGTTCAGGGACGTGACCTCTTAACCGGAAAACCTAAACAAGTGGAAATCTCAAGTCGAGAAATCGCAAAAGCGCTAGATAAATCGATTTTGCGGGTAGAAGACGCCGTCATGGAAACACTGTCTCAAACACCTCCAGAATTGGCTGCAGACATCTACAATACCGGTATTTATATGGCTGGCGGCGGGTCTATGTTGAGAGGTTTAGACAAAAGACTTTCACAGAAAACAGACCTTCCGGTATTTATTGCCGAAGATCCTTTAAGAGCTATTGTTAGAGGGACCGGGATTACATTAAAGAGCCTTGAGAAGTACAAGCCTGTGCTAATCAAATAAATGAATATGCATGCAACAAATTTTAAAATTCTTCATCCGGAACCAAGTCGGGATTTTATTTTTGCTGCTACTCAGTATTTCTATTGGATTAACCATTCAATCGCATTCCTATCACAACAGTAAATGGGTCTCCTCTACTAGTACTGTATCCTCATTCTTTTTAAATCTAAAATATGACGTCACGTCTTATTTTAGCCTAAGGTCTGAAAACGAAAAACTTCATTATCAGAATAAACTATTACAAGAACAACTGATTAATTTTAAAACAGGCGAAGATTTTTCAACGCCCATTGACAGCTTGTACAATATTGTGAATTGTCATATTATTTCAAATTCCTATGATAAAACTGATAATTATGTATTGATAGACGTAGGAAACAGTGATGGTGTTTATGAAGGTTTTGGAGTGTCTTTACCTAACGGCATTATGGGGATAGTTGAAAAAAGTGCAAAACATTATTCGCGGGTTATTTCTATTCTAAACACCAACTTATCTATTAACGCAAAGATTAAAGGCAGTGATCAGTTTGGGTCTTTAAAATGGGATGCCAATTCTTACGATGAAATGATTCTGGAAGACCTACCGAGGTCAGCTAAATTTAAGGTAGGCGATACTATTGTCACGGGTAATAATTCGTTGATTTTCCCACAAAACTTACCCATTGGCAATATAAAAAGTTTTGAATTAGATAATAATGCTGGTTATTATGATATAGAAGTAACATTGTTTACCGACATGACTAATCTTGACCATGCCTTTGTCATTATATCAGACGGAATTAAAGAGGCTCAAAACTTATTAGAACAAGATGAGTGAGTTAAAAGTAAAATACCTCTTTCAATTTATAGTCTTGATTTTAG
Source organism: uncultured Mesohalobacter sp. (assembly GCA_964394095.1). Classification (GTDB taxonomy): domain Bacteria; phylum Bacteroidota; class Bacteroidia; order Flavobacteriales; family Flavobacteriaceae; genus Psychroflexus. The sequence continues at coordinate 7,816 of CAYMXD010000005.1, forward strand.
CACAAGTCATGATATTAGATAATATATTGTTTCTGGGCTATATCAATCCTTATCTATACATCATCTTTATTATTTTATTACCTTTTAAAATAAAAAGGCTATCCATAATTTTATTGAGCTTTTTTTTAGGGCTAACAGTCGATTTTTTCAATGATACCGGGGGCATACATGCAGCTGCCTGTTTATGTATCGCATATTTGAGACCAGTTTTTATAAGGCTGTCTTTTGGTATTAACTACGATTTAAATACTTTAAAATTAAATTCAGCAAAGTTAGGAGCTCAATTGATATTTATATTCTTAATGGTTTTCACACATCATCTCCTCATGTTTTCTTTAGAATACTTTAATATAAATTATAGCCTAGAAATCTTGACAAATACACTTTATTCAGGTATATTTAGTAGCATATTAATTTATTTAATAATTATGCTTAAGAGCAAATCATGAGAAAACTTTTTCCTTACATATTATTGTCTTTTACGACATTGATTTTTATATCTAGACTATTGTATCTTCAAGTTTTTGAAGACTCTTATACTGATATTTCAGAAAAACAATCGGCTAAAGCAGAATACGATTATCCTCAGCGTGGATACATTTACGACAGGAATGGTAAACTTTTGGCCGGCAATCAGCCTTCTTATGATGTCATGCTTGTCCCCAATGATTTAGAGATTTTTGACACTTTAGCTTTTGCTCAATTGTTAAGCATGAAAAAGGAACAGCTCATCAATAAAATAAACTCAGCTAAACTGTATTCATACCGAAAACCTTCAGTAATTGCGGCTCAGCTCACAAAATCTGAATATGCATCTCTCCAAGAAAACATGTATAAATACAAAGGCTTTTATATTCAAAAACGATCCTTGAGGGATTATCAACTGGATATAGGCGCCAACTTCTTAGGGTACATCAGAGAGGTTTCTAATAGGGACATCGAAAAAAATCCGAATTACCAATCCGGAGAACTTATCGGCAGACAAGGCGTGGAACAATATTACGAGAAAGAACTCAGAGGCATAAGGGGTGTAAAATACATACAACGCGACAAATTTAATAATGAATTAGGGGCCTACAAAAAAGGAAAGTTTGATACGCTTCCCCAAAAAGGAAATGACATCAACCTCACCATAGATGCAGAATTACAAGCTTACGGCAAAAAACTCATGAAGGATAAAAGAGGTGGAATTGTCGCCATTCAGCCCAAAACCGGTGAAATCTTAAGCCTCATAACTCAACCAACTTACGACCCAAGTCTATTAATTGGCAGAAAACGTTCAAGAAATTTTACTAAATTATGGTACGATACAATTGCAAGACCTTTGTATAATAGGGCACTGCAGGCACAATACTCCCCTGGTTCACCCTTCAAAATCCTCACTGGTCTCATTGCCCTTCAAGAAGAAGTTGTAGATCTAAATACAACAATAAATTGTTATGGAGGTTTCAGATATGCCAGAGGCAGAGTTTTAGGTTGTCATGCCCATTCCAATCCCATTAGGATGGATAGCGGGATTGCGTACTCTTGTAACTCTTATTTTTCCAGCTTGTACCTCAAAACCATTGAAAAGTATGATACGCCACAGAAGGGCATTCAAAATTGGCATGATCATTTAAATAGTTTTGGGCTTGGCCAATACTTAGGCTACGATTTACCTGTTGGACGTAAGGGATATATTCCGGATTCGGCTTATTATAACCGAGCCTATGAGTATCCAAAATACAAGTGGTACAGCACGGCAACCATTTCAAATGGAATAGGTCAGGGTGAAATTTTAACCACACCTATTCAACTAGCTAATGTTACTGCGGCAGTTGCTAACAGAGGTTGGTACAAAAAGCCACATATCCTAAAAGCTATTGATGGAAAACAAATCAATGATACAACTTATACAAAAAAACATTACACAACTATTGACCCCAAACATTTTGACCCTATTTTAAAAGGCATGCATAATGTCTATAAGTACGGGACTGCGAGATGGGTGCAGGTTCCGGGCATTGAAATTGGAGGAAAAACCGGAACTGTCGAAAATAACATGCGGGTAGATGGAGAACTCATTCAACTTGAAGACCATTCTATTTTTATAGCCTTTGCTCCTATAAACGATCCTGAAATTGCCATTGCCATTTTTATTGAACACGGATACTTCGGTTCAAGGTATGCTGCAAAAATTGCAAGCCTAATGATTGAAAAATATATCAAAGGTAAAGTTACTAGAACAGATTTAGAACAATGGCTTATGGAGAATAGTCCAAAAGACAAATACGAGAAAATTGACTTCATGATCAAAAATGACAGTATACTCGAGAATTTAAATTTTAATGAATAACACTTTTTTTAAAATTGATTGGTTGAGCGTGCTATTGTTCATGATTCTCGTCATCTTTGGATGGCTGAGTATATATTCTACTACCGTTACTGACCCTAACCAAAGTATTTTAGACCTTTCAACTTTATATGGCAAACAATTGCTTTGGATTCTGTTGAGTATTGTTATTGTCATATTTGTATTATCTATTGATAGTAAATTTTACGAACGATTCAGTTCTGTCATTTACATATTAGCCCTGCTTTCGCTTTTAGGGCTCTTGTTTTTCGGAAAAACCATTAACGGGCAAACGGCTTGGTATTCTTTTGGCAGTTTTAGTATTCAGCCGGCTGAATTTGCAAAAGCTGCAGTCGCCTTAGCAGTCGCAAAATATTTAAGCGAACTCAATGTTGATCTTAAAAAATTTAAACATCAGTTAAGTGTATTTTTAATACTAGCTATACCCATCGTTTTAATTTTACTACAACCGGATGCCGGTAGTGCCGTTGTGTACTTTTCTTTTTTTATTGCATTTTACAGAGAAGGCTTACCCGGCTATTACATTTGGCTGGGAATATTTGCAATCGTCCTTTTTGCCTGTGTATTGTTAATTGGCTCAATTTATACCGCTATAATTACAGGTTTAATTTTTATTCTAATATTGTATGTTTTAAAAAAGCAGAAAAGAAAAATACTATGGCCTTTGGTTGCTGGAATTTTAAGCATAGGATTTATTTTTAGTGTAAACTTCATTTATGAAAAAATTCTAAAGCCCCATCAAAAGGAGCGTTTTGAAGTTCTCATAAATCTTGAAGAAAACAAAAAAGGAAGTGGATACAACCTCTATCAAAGTGTAGTGGCCATTGGTAGTGGAGGACTTACCGGTAAAGGCTTCTTAGAAGGCTATTCAAAACAAGGCGGGTTTGTACCTGAACAACATACAGATTACATCTTTACCAGTATTGCGGAAGAATGGGGTTTTATAGGAAGTCTAATTGTAGTTTTTTTATATATCATTTTTATGTTAAGACTATTATTCTTGGCAGAACGACAGAAAAAAACATTTAGCCGGGTTTACGGGTATGGTGTTTTCGGGGTCTTTTTTATTCACTTTTTTATTAATATAGGTATGGTCTTAGGTTTAGTCCCTACCATCGGTATTCCTTTACCACTATTTTCTTATGGAGGTTCCGGGTTATGGGGGTTTACGATTCTGGTGTTTATTTTGCTGAAATTAGATTCAGAACGACAGAAACTTGGGGCATAACCTATTTAGCCCAAAATCATCCCCGCAATGGTTGCCGACATTAGAGAAGCCAAAGTTCCGCCAAGAAGCGCTCGCATACCAAACCTAGACAGTGTTTGTCTCTGTCCGGGCGCTAAGGAGCCAATTCCTCCGATTTGTATTCCAATTGAAGCGAAGTTTGCGAATCCGCAAAGCATATATGTCGCCATAATGACAGACTTTTCGTATTTAAAATGAATGGCATTTCCCAAGTCTTTTAATTCGGCTAGTTGAATATAGCCCACAAATTCACTGGCGGCTAGTTTGATCCCCAGCAATTGACCCATAAGCATCGAGTCCTCTTCAGCTACCCCAATCAGCCACATCACAGGATAAAAAATTGTACCTAAAATGGCTTCCAGAGAAAACTTATCATAGGGTGTGTTTTCTGCCACAAAAGCATTGAGACCAACTAGACCTCCAAAGGCGTCTAGCCCATAGTTTATCATCGCGATTAATGCGACAAAAACAAGCAACATCGCTCCAACGTTTGCAGCTAACCTTAGCCCCTCGGTAGTACCATTGGCAATGGCATCTAAAAGATTAGAGCCGATTTTCTCCCTCGCTACGTCGGCTGAATTGTCGACTTTGGCCGGTTGCGGAAATAGCAGTTTTGAAATCACAATCGCACCTGGTGCTGCCATGACTGAAGCTGCTAATAAATGTCGAGCAAATTCTAGTCTCATGGCTTCATCGTCACCGCCCAGAAAGCCTATGTAAGCCGCTAAGACTCCACCTGCAACCGTGGCCATTCCGCCAACCATGACAAGCAAGACTTCAGATCTTGTCATGCGTTCCAGGTAGGCTTTTATCATTAATGGTGATTCGGTTTGCCCCAAGAAAATGTTTCCAGCTACACTCAAGGCTTCAGCCCCGGACACCCCTAAGGCTTTAGACAACATCCAAGCCAAACCTCTTACTACAACTTGAATAATACCGAAATAAAAAAGTATTGAGGTCAATGCTGAAAAGAAAATTATGGTCGGCAAAACCTGAAATAAAAAGATATAACCATAAGTGTCTTGATCCATGAGGTCTCCAAGTAGAAACTCACTACCGGCGGCAGTAAAATTGAGAATTTCTACAAAGATGCCACCAATAAAATCAAAAACCAGTTTCACCCATTCTATTTCCAGAATGCCATAAGCGAGCACTAGCTGCAAGAGCAGACCAATGATTACTGTTCGCCATTTAATGGCTTTTCGGTTGGCACTAAAAGCAAAAGCAATCAATAAAAGGACCAGCATCCCTAAAATACCTTTCCATAAACTTTTGAAACTATAGCCTGCATGAGGTATTAATTTAACATCTTCTTTTTCTGTTATTTTTAATGTTGTATTCTCTTGGGAAGCATTCTGAATGGTATCGTTTTGCTGTTCTATATTTACTAAGGTATCTTGATTATAAGCCTGAACTGTTGTGTAAGAAAATAAGATGAATATAATAGCGATGAGCGAAAAAGCGTATACTTTCATATTCAAATAGCTTAACTGCGTTTAGATATTTCATCTCTAATTTGCGCTGCTTTTTCGTATTCCTCATTTTGGACAGCATCTTCTAGTAAAGATTTTAAGTCGGAAAGGCTTAAACTTTTTAAATCGAAACCCGACTTGATTTCTGACTCTGCTTTAGAAGACGTCTTTCTCGATTTTGGAGCAGATTTAGAACTACCTAATTGTACACCGGCTTTTTCAAGGATATTTTTATAGGTGAAAATTGGTGCTTTAAAGCGTAAAGCTAATGCAATCGCATCGCTGGTTCTGGCATCAATCGTTTTTTCTTTTTGATCACTTTCACAAATAAGGCTGGCGTAAAAAATACCATCTACCAATTTATGAATAATTACTTTTGTGATTTTAATATCAAAGTTATCAGAAAAATTTTTAAACAAATCGTGTGTTAGTGGTCGAGGTGGTTTGATATCTTTTTCCAGTGCAATGGCGATAGATTGAGCTTCAAAAGCCCCTATCACAATGGGAAGCTGCTTATCTCCATGAAGATCACTTAAGAGTAATGCATAAGCTCCGGTCTGGGTTTGACTATATGAAATGCCTTTAATATCTAGTTGCACTAAATCCATAAAATACTAATAATAAAGTATAAAACCATACATCCCACTTTTAAAAGGGATAAGTTCAATTTAAAATTTTTAAATGTTCTCCAAAGAAAACTTTCAAAATTAAATTTTACTCATAAAAAACGGTCTAAAAATAACGAAAAATCACGTTTTCTTAGACCGCTATTTTGGGCACAATTTATGAAATTAAGCGTTACTAGCCTTAAAATCTTTCAATTTTTCAATTAATTGGGGTACAACTTCAAAAGCATCGCCTACAATGCCGTAATCGGCAGCTTTAAAAAATGGTGCTTCTTCATCAGTATTGATGACCACTTTGGTTTTGGACGCATTGATACCAGCCAAATGTTGTATGGCGCCGGAAATACCAATAGCGATATAAAGATTTGAAGCCACAGGCTTACCGGTTTGACCAACATGCTCGCCGTGGGACCTCCAACCCATATCGCTTACTGGCTTAGAGCACGCCGTAGCTGCGCCTAAGACATTGGCCAAGTCTTCTATCATCCCCCAATTTTCTGGACCTTTAAGCCCTCGACCGGCAGAGACTACAATTTCGGCATCTGCAATGCTGACTTTATCGGTGTTTTTATCTACAGATTCAATCTTAATATCAGTGCTTGGAAGTTCGGGGTCGAAATCTGTTACTTCTGCATCTACTTTATTTTCATGCACCCCGAAAGCATTATTAGATAAGCCAATAATCTTTATACCTGTAGAGATTTCAGCCATTCCAAAGGCTTTGTTGGTAAAGACGTTTCGTTTCACCTGAAAACCTTCTTCAGTTTGAGGTAATTCCACAACATTGGAAGCGTAACCCGCTTCTAAATTTATGGACAATATAGGTGCAAGATATTTAGCATTTGCACTTTGGCTCACAACAACAATACTTGCATTGACTTCCTGTGCGGCCTTGGTTATGACATCGGCATAATTTTCAACATTAAATGTATTGAGGGCATCATTTTGAATATTGAGTACTTTTTTAACCCCATAATCCCCTAAACTTTCAGGACTATCCGCATTAATGCTTACTGCAGCTACATCCAAATCCATTTTTTCTCCAATGGCAAAGGCATAAGAAGCCACTTCAAAAGCGGTTTTCTTGAGCTTTCTGTTTTCTGATTCTGCGTATATTAATATTGACATAAGTTCTGTTTTTTTAATTTTTTAAATAGCTTTCGCTTCGTTGTGAAGTAAATCGATCAGTTCATCTATATTCTCTGCATCAACGAGTTTAACATCGCCTTTCGGTGCAGGTTTACTGAATTTTTTAAATTCTACACGAGATTCTTCTGCAACAGGCGCTTTGACTTCAAGTGGCTTTTTTCTGGCCATCATAATCCCTCTCATATTAGGAATGCGAAGATCTTTCTCTTCTACAAGTCCTTTTTGACCTCCAATAACCAGAGGCAGGCTACAGCTTAAAGTTTCTTTACCTCCGTCGATTTCTCTCACAGCGGTAGCTTTGTCGCCTTCAATCTCTAGGGAAACACAGGTATTAATAAAATTCATGCCCAATAATTTTGCTAGCATACCGGGAACCATTCCACCATTATAATCGATAGACTCTCTGCCGGCGATGATTAAATCGTAATTCCCATTTTGAGCAACATCTGCTATTTCTTTAGCCACCTGAAAGGCATCTACCGGTTTAGCATCTACCCTTATGGCTTTATCGGCTCCAATAGCCAAAGTTTTACGCATTGTTGGTTCGGCATCTTTGCCTCCAACAGTGACAACATCTAATGATGCGCCCTGCTTCTCTTTAAACCACATCGCTCTGGTTAGACCAAACTCATCATTAGGACCAATTACAAACTGAACACCATTGGTATCAAAAGTGGTATCATTGTCGGTAAAGTTAATTTTAGAGGTCGTGTCAGGCACATGACTAATACAAACTAAAATCTTCATTATAAATCGATTTTTATCATTATTAAAACGTTTGCGAATATAATATTTTATCTTGAAATTTACTATGCATGCATAATAAAATTTTATTAATTTGTTAGGCAAATAAATCTATTGATTGTTTACTTTTGTGCTTCGACTTAATTTAAATCATATATGAGAACTATTCAATTTAGAGAAGCGGTTTGTGAAGCCATGAGTGAAGAGATGCGCGCAGACGATACTGTATATTTAATGGGTGAAGAAGTAGCAGAGTACAATGGCGCCTACAAAGCTTCAAAAGGCATGCTTGACGAATTTGGCCCGGACCGGGTAATAGATACACCAATATCAGAATTAGGTTTTTCAGGAATTGGAATTGGTTCTGCAATGAATGGCAACAGACCTATTGTTGAGTTTATGACCTTTAACTTTTCGCTAGTAGGTATTGACCAAATAATAAATAACGCTGCCAAGATGCGACAAATGTCCGGAGGGCAACTTAATATCCCTATCGTATTTAGAGGACCAACAGCTTCTGCAGGTCAACTTGGCGCCACGCATTCACAAGCGCTTGAAAGTTGGTTTGCCAATACACCAGGTCTAAAAGTTATTGTTCCCTCAAATCCTTATGATGCGAAAGGTTTGTTGAAGTCTGCCATTCGAGATGATGATCCTGTGATTTTTATGGAAAGCGAACAAATGTATGGCGACAAAGGCGAAGTGCCCGAAGAAGAGTACACCATACCTATCGGTAAAGCTGATATAAAAAGAGAAGGCGATGACGTCACTATTGTTTCCTTTGGTAAAATTATTAAAGAAGTCTATAAAGCCGCAGACGAACTTGCAAAGGAAGACATCAGCTGTGAAGTCATAGATTTGAGAACGGTTAGACCTATTGATTATGACGCTATCGTGAAATCTGTTAAAAAAACTAATCGTTTGGTTATTCTAGAAGAAGCCTGGCCACTTGGTAACATTTCTACAGAAATCACTTATCATATCCAGCATCACGCTTTTGACTATCTTGATGCACCAATTATTAAAATCAATACCGCAGATACTCCTGCACCGTATTCACCTGTTCTACTAAAAGAATGGTTACCAAATCACGAGGATGTCATTAAGGCGGTGAAGAAAGTGATGTATATTTAAATCCAATAACATTTATAATAATGGATATTGAAGTTCACATAAAAGAAAATTTGATTTCTAGAATAAAGAATTCTAATGATTTAAATTTCTTAAAAGCTTTACAAGTTATTTTTGATAGCTCTGAAAACGAATTGTATCAACTTAATCAAGAACAAAAATCATCCATTGAACAGGGCAGAAAAGATGTCATTGAAGGCAAAACTAAAGATCACTCTGAAGTTATGAAAGAAACTAAAGAATGGCTGAAAAATCTATAATATGGTCAGATAGAGCGAATCTTGAGTTTGAAGAGATTTTAGAATATTATACAAAGCGTAATGGCAATTCTGAATATAGCCTTAAAATTCTTTTGAAAACTGAACAATTTCTTAAAACCTTAAAAGAAAATGAATTCATTGGTAGGTTAACTTCAAACAAAACAACAAGAGTTATGGTCATGGATGTCTATCTCATATTTTATGAAATACATCAACACCAGATTGAAATTCTGTCATTTTGGGATAATCGTCAAAATCCTAAAGATAGAATCAAAAAAATATAAGCTATGACTCCCCATTAACGTACAAATGAAACAATATTTTTATTTTACTTTTCTTTTGTTTCCAATTTTCATTCACGCCCAAACAAAAGTCAGCGGCTATGTCTATGATGACCAAAAAGTACCTGTAGCTTATGCTAACGTCTATTTTCAAGACTCTAGAATAGGAACCATTACCGATGAAAACGGTAAATTTTACCTGCAAAGCGCCAATGATTATTCTGCTCTGGTGGTTTCATTTATGGGATTTGAAGATTATGTGCTTCAACTTGACCAAAAAAGTACGTATGAGATCAAAATCATTTTAGAGTCTGATGCCGAAGCTTTGGATGAAGTCATGGTGTATTCCGGAAAAACCTCAAAGAAAAACAATCCCGCCATCGATATTCTTCGAAAAATCTGGGAAAACAGACGAGATAACGGCGTGAAGACATTCAAACAATACCAATACGATAAATACGAAAAACTTCAGTTTGACCTCAACACCATTGACAGCAGCCTGATTAAAAGTCGATTGTTTAAAGGTATGGAATTCATTTTCACCCAAACCGATACCAACGAAGTGACCGGCAAAACTTACCTGCCCATCTTTATTAACGAATCAGTTTCAGAAATTTATGGGGATAACACCCTCAATAAAGAAAAAGAAGTTTTAAAAGGGAATAAAAATTCAGGCTTTAGCAGCAACCAAAACCTCATCTCCTTTATCAAAGATTTGTATGCCGAATACAATGTCTATGACAATTACATTAAAATATTCGACAAAAGTTTTGTGAGTCCGCTTTCTACCACCGGTGTGGACAACTACAACTATGTTTTAGCCGATAGTGCATACATTGGCGATCGGTGGAGCTACAATATCGTATATTATCCAAGACGAAAAAACGAACTCACCTTTAAAGGCGAGTTTTGGGTTAACGACACCACCTGGGCCATCAAAAAAATTGACCTGGCCATGACCAAAAGTGCCAACATCAACTGGGTAAAAGATGTGTATATCGAACAGGAATTTGATGTGTTGAACGACTCTATTTTCTTGATCACACGTGACTATTTTATGTCTGATTTTACCTTTAGAAAGAAAGAAGAC
>CAYMXD010000006.1:0-11643 GCA_964394095.1 uncultured Mesohalobacter sp.
ATTTAATCCTTAAAAAACTGAAAATCAACTTGTCTTTATTCTTTTTTCTTACAGCCTAGCGGTCTTTTCTCCATTCTTTTGGATACTTGTGATTTTGAGTATGGAAACAGATCAAGGTCGTTTCTATAAAAAAGTGTTGAAAAAGTAGACTATGCCTGATCAGTCTGTCAAAATGTTTTTAACAATTTTGTTTAATCTAGTTAAATAAATGCTAAACACTATTTTCATGGTAGTAACTTTTAAGCTTGCATTGTCTAATTGATATAATCTAAAAAACAAAAACTATGAAATTATTATCAAAAATTACGACATTAGCTTTGCTTCTGTTTATTTCAGTCTCATGCTCGGATGATGACGATGGAACAGCACCGGTGCAAGATGTACCAAACTTAGTTGAAGCTGCACAAGATGCAGGGCTTACAACTTTATTGGATGCTGTAGGTGCCGTAGATGGATTAGATCAAACTTTGCTCAATGCAGAGGCTATTACTGTATTTGCACCAACCAATGATGCTTTTGGAGATGCGTTAAATGCATTCGGCGTTAACGATTTAGACGAACTTGTTGCAGCACTAGGTGGTGTTAGCCAGTTGGAAACGGTTCTTGGTTTTCACGTTGTACCTGCAGTGGCCTTTTCTACCGACTTAGCTGAAGGTGAACAGTCATTTACCACATTATCAGGTCAGGACATCACCGTAACTAGAACAGGTAGTAATGTAACAGTTACAGATGCCACAGGAAATGTCGCCAACGTGACAACTGCCGATGTAGAAATTGAAAATGGTGTTGTACACGTTATTGATAGTGTTTTACTTCCCACATTACCGCCAGAAAATACTTTTAGTATTATTGAGGCAAGCCCTGACCACACCGTATTAGAACAAGCACTTATAGACACTGGATTAGACCAGGTATTGGCAGGTGGCACATTCACAGTATTTGCTCCTACCGACACTGCTTTTGAAAACATTGATACTTCTGGCTTAACAGCAGAACAACTCACAAATATCTTATTAAATCATGTGGTGACTGGTAATGTTTTATCTACAGATTTATCTAATGGATATGTAAAAACCAATGCTACCGAAACATTTTCTGGTGATGAAAACTTTATAGATTTGTATGTGAATATTGATAGCGGTGTAACATTAAATGGAAATGCATCGGTTACGGTTGCTGATTTAGAAAGTTTAAATGGCACCGTACATGTTGTAGATGAAGTAATTACTATACCAAATGTTGTTGATTTAGCTGCTTCTAACCCAATGTTTTCAAATCTTGCTGCGGCTTTAACACAAGAAAACTTATTTGGTACATTAGGCACAGAAGCGGATACATCTCCGGCACCTTTTACCGTGTTTGCTCCAAACGATATGGCATTCCAAAACTTTTTAGATGAAGACCCTAACGACGGGTTTGAAACTATTCAGGATGTATTAGATCTAGCCATATTATCTGATGTATTGACGTACCATGTATTGCCAAATGGTGGTGTAAGAGCTGCAGATATCACAGATGGTATTACTCCAACAACAGTACAAGGTGAAACTTTTACAATCAATACAACAAATGGTGTTACAATCACAGATCAAAACGGTAGAGTTGTAGAAATCATTGCAACAGATGTTACCGGTTCTAATGGTGTTATTCATGTATTAGACAGTGTTATTTTACCAACCTTACCTTAATACATATTGAGTTAATTTTTGGAAAAGGTCTAATCCTCTGGTTAGGCCTTTTTTTTATTTGATGGCTTTACACTATATAAGTTTAAAGAAATAGATGTTCAACTAAATCTGCTATAGATTCAAGCCTGACCACTTCAAGATTTTCAGATACCGTTGAAATTTTGGTATGTTTTGAAATAAATATTTTTTCAAAGCCCAATTTATCTGCTTCGGCTATGCGTTGTTCTAATCTTGGCACTGGTCTAACTTCGCCAGCCAATCCAATTTCTGCGGCAAAGCAGTAGGTGTGTTTAAGGGGCAGATCGTTGTTTGATGATAGTATAGCTACCGCTACGGCGAGATCTATAGCAGGATCGTCTATAGTGATGCCTCCTGTAATATTTAGAAACACATCTTTTGCGCCAAGTCTAAAACCGGCACGTTTTTCAAGCACAGCCAAAATCATATTCAGGCGTTTGGCATTATAACCCGTAGATGAGCGCTGTGGTGTACCGTAAACTGCAGAGCTTACAAGCGCTTGAATTTCTACCATCAAGGGTCTCATACCTTCAATTGTTGCGGCTATTGAAGTGCCACTCAAGTCATGCTCGTGGTTTGATATAAGGATTTTTGAAGGGTTGAGGATTTGCTTTAAACCGCCTGCCTGCATTTCATAAATCCCTAGTTCATGGGTTGGGCCAAATCTGTTTTTTTGAACCCTGACAATTCGGTAAATAAAGTTTTGGTCGCCTTCAAACTGCAAAACCGTGTCTACCATATGTTCTAGAATTTTTGGCCCTGCAATATGGCCTTCTTTATTGATATGCCCAACTAAAATTACAGGTGTATGTGTCTCTTTAGCGTATTTTATAAGTTCTGCTGTACATGCACGAATTTGTGAAATACTCCCCGGTGAGCTGTCTATAAATTCAGTTCGTAAGGTTTGAATAGAATCTATGATGACCAATTCCGGTTCTACTTTTTTAATCTGGTTGAAGATATTTTGAGTAGAGGTATCGGCCAAAATGAAACAGTTAGCATTGGTCTGATCTATGCGCTGAGCGCGCATTTTGATTTGTTTTGTGCTTTCTTCTCCAGAGACATAAAGGCTTTTTACAGGCAGATTTAAGCACAACTGAAGCAATAGTGTACTTTTTCCAATTCCTGGTTCGCCGCCTAGCAAAACTAACGCACCCTTTACAATTCCACCACCTAAAACCCTATTCAATTCTTTATCAGGTGTGATTATCCTATCTTCAACCTCAAAATCAATATCATTAATTTTTGAGACTTTGGGCTGTAAATTTTTATCGGTATTTGAGCTGGATGAATTCCAATCTGAAGTTTTAGGTTTACTTATAACTTCTTCTACTAAGGTATTCCAAGATTTACAAGAATTGCATTGCCCCTGCCACTTGGCATGTTGTGCGCCACAATTTTGACAATAGTATACAGTTTTAGGTTTTGCCATAATTTAGTAGCCAAAGATGTCTTTTAGTCTAGCAGCCTCGTCCAGCATCATGTCTTTAGTAATGCCTCCTGCTTCTTCGTAGGCATAACCAGACTGGTAAGCTTTTATGGCTCTTTTAGGCTTTCCTATTTCTTGAAAATACTTGCCAAGAAAATAATCTGTAAGTAAAGTTTCAGGGTGATTACGTTTTGCTATTTTGGCCAGATCTTCATAGCTCTCCCACTGTTCTTTTTCCGTGATGACTTTAGAAACTTTCATAATGTCTGCTATCCTAACTTTAATGTCCAGACCATAAAGTGTATTGATGTCGTTGTATTTTGTAGTTAGGTACTCCACCGGATCTTCTGCATTAGATAATTTTGTAGAATATTCGGTATTGTCTATGGGCGTATAAGGTTCAAACATTCCCTGTAAAGCAAACGGCAGTGCATTGACTACAAAAGTGTAGTGGTTTGAATTTTCAAAAGACTTATAACTTAAAGTAACAAGCTCGTTTTCAATTTCTGAAAATGAATTGTATATGGTTTTTGTTTTTTCTTTTAAAAACTTTAAGTCATTAGAGCCCGTGGTTAGGCTATACCAAATTCTATCCTCAGAATCCTGAAGATTGTCTTTTATAAAAGGTATAAATCCATCTGGAATATCCGGACTTAGGTTTATATAGCCCTGAAATTCTGATTTGGATGAAAACAAAAAGAAATTGATAAAGTTGGCCATATAATCATGACCTACTGCAATTTTGAAATTACCAATATTATAATTTTCTTTTAAATACTTCATCACTTCTAATTGTATAAAGTCAAAAAATTGTGCTCCTGTCGAAACCGGTAAGAAATCTGCAGTATCGTATTTGCCGTCTTCCAATCGTTGGCCAGCCTGAGTTATACCTACAACAAAAGCCTCGGGTATCTCTTCCCAATAGCTGAGATAATCTACAATTCCCGCTACGGGTTCAAAGAGATAGTCTCCATCAAACACAATAATTAGTGGATATACTTTTTTACTGTTGTAATCATAATTTCGAGGCGATTGTATTTTAATTCCTCGATCTCCGTCAAGAATTCGTGATTTTACACTGATATTCTCTATCTGGGCGCTACTTGTATAAAAAGAGATCAAAACAACTAAACTGGTTAATACAAAGTTTTTCATAATTCAAATTTTAGGCTTAGTAGAGGTATTTTTATTTGTTATAGGCAATAGAATAGCAGACATTGAGCCTACGAAGATAACCAAAACAGTTTGAGCTGTCCATAACACCCATCCAAAAGCTTGTCCGGCCTCTACTGGAATTCCAAATAATTCATAAACCGAGGCTATTGCTAAAGGGTAAAGTCCTATACCACCACTGGTGATAGACATCGCAAAAGTTCCCGCTACAAAACCTACCATTGCGGCACCAAAACTCAAGTCTTCTGTTCCGGCTATAGAAAATTTAATTATCCAAAACATGGCGATATAAAGTGCCCAAATAGCCAATGTTTGAAAAATAAAAGACCATTTTTTCTTTAACTTTAGGACTGTTTTAATGCCTTGTAATAGACCAAATAAAAAGTTTTTTATTTTAATAATCAAATTATGTTTTGATGATTTCATTAATTTGAAACCAAAAAATATGATTATAATTAAAATTAGCACATACAGCAAAGTCTTTAGCGGATTAATCTGGTTTACATCTAAATATAACATCAATTCATCAGACTGAATAATAAATGTGAAGCTAATAATACTCAATAACATGATAAAGTCTACAAGCCTTTCTGTAATTATCGTACCAAAACTTTGTTCAAAACTTAAATTGGAATAACTGGCATAACTAGCACCACGGAGCACTTCACCAGAACGTGGAATACCCAAATTACCCAGGTAACCAAACATGACAGCATAGAAGCAATTGTCTAATTTTGGGGTGTCTCTTAATGGGGTAAGCAGCAACTTCCACCGATTGGCTCTTATAAGATGAGAAATTAATCCAAATACCATAGACAGCATAACCCAAAAGAGCTCTG
Organism: uncultured Mesohalobacter sp.; assembly: GCA_964394095.1. Classification (GTDB taxonomy): domain Bacteria; phylum Bacteroidota; class Bacteroidia; order Flavobacteriales; family Flavobacteriaceae; genus Psychroflexus. The sequence goes on from CAYMXD010000006.1 coordinate 5,148, forward strand.
CACTTTTAATGTTTTGCCAGATAAGATTTCGCTCTTCGGCTGTGGTGTCTGAAATAGAATACCAAACAAAAAAAGCTCCTAATACCAAAGGTGTTATGATTTTGAGCCATTTGGTTAATGGAGATTTTGCCATATTCTATGTCAATAAATTATCATCATTGGGAAAAATAAGAGATGGGCTAAAGTCTTGGGCTTCTTCTGGCGTCATAATAGCATAAGACATTAATATAAGAATATCTCCCGGTGAAACTTTTCTGGCTGCAGCGCCGTTTAAAGTAATTTCACCACTACCCCGGGGACCGGGTATCACATAAGTTTCAAGTCGCTCTCCATTTGTATTATTAACGACTTGTATTTTTTCACCATCGTAAAGGTTTGCAGCATCCATAAGGTCTTGGTCTATGGTTATACTTCCTATATAGTTAAGGTCTGCACCTGTAACCTTTACACGATGAATTTTTGATTTTACTACTGTTATTTGCATTGTATTTAATTCAAAGCCATGTTATCAATTAATCTCACATCATTGCAATAAGCTGCAATAAACGCTCTGTAATGTTTATCAGATTCAATCTTTTCAGTTGGAACCAAATCTTCTTCTGCGGCAATTTCAATATACTCTAAAGTAAAGCTTTTTGAAGAATCAAAGGCTTGTTTTACCATTTTTTTAATTTCAGAAATAGATGTTACACCCAAATATGTTTTTACTACTTGTAACTGGTCATAAATGATGCCAGCTTTTATTTTTTCCTCCTCCGTAAGAAGTGTGTTTCTTGAACTTTTTGCTAAACCATTGTCTTCACGATAAGTTTCACAGCCGATAATTTCTACAGGCTGACCTGTCAACTTGACAAGTCTTTTTACGACTGCTAACTGTTGATAGTCTTTTTCCCCAAAATAAGCGCTTTGTGGTTTAAGCAATTGAAATAATCGTTTCAGTACAGTACCTACACCGTTAAAATGTCCGTGCCTAAATTCTCCTTCCATAAATTTTGAAAGTTCACCAAAGTCAAAATGAGTAGATTGAATACCATCAGGATAGATTTCCTCAACAGTTGGCACATAGACTAGAATATTTTCACCCAATTTTTTTATCATCTCCAGATCCTCATCTATTGTCCTTGGGTATTTATGCAAATCGCTGGCACTATTAAATTGGGTTGGGTTTACAAAAATTGAAACCACAACGCAATCACAATCCTGTTGCGCATTACTAATTAAGGATAAATGCCCCTTATGCAAAGCACCCATAGTAGGAACAAGTCCAATTGCGTTTGGCGATATCGTTTTCACCAATTGGTTGTATTCTGAAATTGTTTTTAAAAGCACAAGGGCTTATTTTAAATTTTGTGCAAAACTAACATTTTAAGCTTAATCCACATAATTTTTGTAAATTTGCATTCTTAAAATTCCAATTGAATTTAAATGAATTTTTATGAAGGATAAACGCGTTCTTTTTGTATCGTCAGAAGTAATTCCCTATTTACCGGAAAATGATATGTCAACCATGTCATTTGAAGTTCCAAAAATGATAAATTCTACAGGAGGTCAAACGAGAATTTTCATGCCCCGTTTTGGCAACATTAACGAAAGAAGACATCAGTTACACGAAGTTATCAGGCTCTCAGGGTTAAACATGGTTGTAAACGATCTTGACATGCCTCTAATCATAAAAGTAGCCTCCATACCCAAAGAACGTATGCAAGTCTATTTTATAGATAACGAAGATTACTTCAAAAGAAAGGCCATGTATAGCGATGAGGATGGGGAGCTCTTCGATGATAACGACGAACGCGCCATATTTTTTGCAAAAGGCGTCATAGAAACTGTAAAAAAACTAAACTGGGCGCCGGACATTATACATATTAACGGCTGGATGGCTTCACTCCTACCGCTTTATTTGAGAAATTACTACGGCAACGAACCGCTTTTTAAAGACTCTAAAATCATTACTTCAGTTTACGACAATAATTTTGAAGGTGAACTGGATAACGACATGAAGAAAAAAGTCATGTTTGATGGTATAGATGATGATATAGTAAGTCTACTAAGCACACCAAATTATAATAATTTGATAAAATTAGCAGTTACTTACTCAGATGGTGTTATTGTTGGCAGTGAAAATATTTCAGAAGAATTGGTAAAATTTATCGATGAAACCGAGATCCCAAAATTAGATTACCGTTCTATTGAAGAATTTACACAAGCATACCAAGATTATTACTTAAAAGATATTTTAAATGAAGAGATTGATTAGTTTGAACAAACAGATAAAATATTGCATTGCTTTCTTTGGTGTTTTATTAGTTTTAAGTTCTTGCGAGGAAGATTTTACAACAGTTGGAGGAGATTTTATAAATAACTTAGAGTTACCGGAACCTTACGTGGTTCAAAACTTAGCCGCTTACAGCGACAACATCAAATCAGTTCAAACCAATACCCTTGACACCTACTTACTCGGTGAGTTTGGAGATCCGGTATTTGGTGATACCGATATTAGTATTCTTTCTCAATTTGAGTTAGAAAGAACAAATCCTGATTTTGGTGTAGATCCTGTTCTAGATAGCGTGATACTTACTTTCCCTCTATTCCAAAGTGGATTGATTGAGGAAAACACTTACAGACTAGACTCTGTTTTTGGTACCGGTACGTTCAAAATATCAATTTTTGAATCCAATCAGTTTTTAGGAGATTTAGACCCTGGAGAAAATGGTGATTTTCAAAATATTCAAAATTATTATTCAGATCAATTTGCTGAATTTAATAACAATATAGAAAATACTCCCCTCTACACTTCAGAAGAGATTACGCCTTCAGATCTTACCGAAGCTCAAATTCTTTTTGATCAGATAGATTCCATAAATATAGATACATTGTCTGTCACTCCCAGAATCAGGCTTAAGCTTCCAGATGATTATTTTCAGGAAAATATTTTAGATCAACAGGGCTCTGATGTTTTAGCAAGTCAAAGCAGTTTTAAAAATTTTCTTAGAGGATTTTACATCAAAACTGATAAAGTTGGTGATGAAAACACGATGGTTAATTTGGCTTTAAACAATCCTGAAGCCAATATTACCTTGTATTACAGGTCATTAAGACCACCCCCAAGTTTAGAGATTGAAGAAGACCCGGAACTGGTAGAAACCTTCAATAAATTTACCCTGAATTTTGCCGGAAATACCATCAACTTTTACGACAATTCTAATGAATTAGATTTGAGCTCACAGGATATTGAAAACGGAGAGGAAAATGTTTTTATTAAAGGTGGGGAAGGCATTGTAACCATAATAGACCCTTTTAATGGACCCGATACAGACGATAACGGTGTTTCTGATGAAATCGACTCTCTAAGACAGAACAACTGGTTGGTAAATGAAGCCAATCTTATTCTTTATATAGATGAAGATTTACCTGGAGAAAGTGAAATCGACAAACAACCGGCAAGAATTTTTGCTTATGATTTAGACAATGAACGCGTTCTTATAGATTATACGCTAGACCCGGGCACAACAGAAAACCCATTTACCTCAAGACAAACCCACCTGGGCCCCCTAGAGGAGGACAATGATGGAAATTTGTTTTACAAGATAAGGCTTACAAGTCATATCAATAACATTATAAATAATGACTCCACTAATACCAGAATTGGTGTTGTGGTTACCCAAAACGTAAATGCAGCGAGAATTCTTGAAGTAAGAGAAAGTGAACTAGACCAGATAGAGTCGTCTATTGAAAGTACTATTTCCACACCCAGAGGAACAGTTTTTCATGGAAACCTCTCCTCGGATGAAGATTTAAGATTAAAGCTTCAAATATATTATACACAACCAAATTAACTAACAAAATTTATTATTATGTGTGGAATTGTAGGGTACATCGGAGAAAAACAGGCATATGATATTGTTTTAAAAGGGCTTCAAAGATTAGAATACAGGGGTTACGATTCAGCGGGAATTGCCCTTTATGATGGCGAAGCTTTAACGATCTGTAAGACCAAAGGGAAAGTAGAAGATTTAAACAAAAAATGCAATGCCGACGATATTACCAAAGGCAAAATTGGCATAGGTCATACCAGATGGGCAACCCATGGCGAGCCAAATGATGTAAATTCTCATCCTCATTTATCCAATTCGGGAAGACTTGCAATCATTCACAACGGTATCATCGAAAATTATGATGCACTTAAAAAAGTATTGGAAAACAGAGGCTACACCTTTCAGTCCGATACAGATACTGAGGTGCTTGTCAATCTTATAGAAGAAGTTATGCTTAGCGATAATTATAAGCTTGGCAAAGCTGTTCAAATAGCCCTTAACCAAACAGTTGGTGCTTATGCCATTGCTGTTTTTGATAGAGAAAAGCCTAATGAAATTGTAGTAGCCCGATTAGGCAGCCCTCTGGCTATTGGTGTTGGAGACAATGAATACTTTATAGCTTCAGACGCTTCACCTTTTATAGAATATACCAAGTCGGCTATCTATCTTGAAGATGGCGAAATGGGTGTGATAAGGCTTGGCAGAGAGCCTAGGATACGAAAAATTAACGATGATAAACTCATAGACCCTTATGTTCATGAGTTAAAAATCAGTTTAGATCAAATTGAAAAAAGTGGGTATGACCACTTTATGTTGAAAGAAATCTACGAGCAGCCGGATGCTATAAAAGACACCTTTAGGGGGAGAATGCAGGCAGAGAATGGTTTTATTAGAATGGCAGGTGTAGACGATTATTTAGAAAAATTTCTCAACGCCAACCGCATAATTATAGCTGCCTGCGGGACATCTTGGCATGCAGGTCTGGTGGCCGAATATATTTTTGAAGATATTGCAAGAATTCCTGTTGAGGTAGAATACGCTTCAGAATTCAGGTATAGAAATCCTGTTATTGGCCCAAATGATATTTTAATCGCTATTTCTCAAAGTGGTGAAACGGCCGATACTATGGCGGCTATAAAACTGGCAAAAGAGAACGGTGCTTTTGTGTTCGGTGTTTGCAATGTTGTGGGCTCGTCGATATCAAGAGAGACGCACGCAGGAGCTTATACGCATGCCGGACCGGAAATAGGGGTGGCTTCTACAAAAGCCTTTACGACTCAAATTACGGTATTGAGCCTTATTGCCCTGAAACTCGGTAAAGCTAAAGGAACGATTTCCAATTCAGATTTCCATTTATACCTGAGTGAAATGGAATCTATTCCCGAAAAAATTCAGCAAGCTCTTGAGCAAAATGGTCATATTATAGAAGTCGCAGGATGCATCAAAGACTCTAAAAACGCATTATATTTGGGCAGAGGCTATAATTTTCCTGTTGCATTGGAAGGTGCTCTTAAACTGAAAGAAATCTCATACATTCATGCAGAAGGGTATCCGGCAGCAGAGATGAAACACGGGCCTATTGCTTTGATTGACGAAGAGATGCCGGTGGTTGTAATTGCCACCAGAAAAGGGCATTACGATAAAGTCGTGAGCAACATCCAGGAAATTAAATCCAGAAAAGGAAAAATCCTCGCTATCGTTACCCAGGGGGATGATACGGTAACACATATGGCCGATCACGTTATAGAAGTACCGGAAACCTTTGAAGCTTTTACACCTTTATTGACTACAATTCCCTTACAACTCCTATCCTACCATATTGCAGTAATGCTTGGTAAAAATGTTGATCAGCCCCGAAATTTAGCCAAATCTGTGACTGTAGAATAGAATAATTACAGAGGCATAAAGCATTAAAATTAAATTGAAAAAATTAATCTTTTTTTTGACTTAAATCGCCTATATTTGCACACCGAAAAAATACATTAATTAAATTATATTCTAATGGCTCAAACTTATGGTACGATTGCCCAAATCATTGGACCAGTCATAGACGTAGCTTTTGAAAACTCTAAAGATTTACCGCACATTTACGATTCTCTTGAAATAGAGCGTAAAGATGGCTCTAAACTCATCTTGGAAGCCCAATCTCATATTGGTGATAACATTGTAAGAACAATTGCGATGGACACAGCCGATGGCCTTTGTAGAGGCACCAAAGTTGTAGCAACTGGAAACCCCATTCAAATGCCGGTAGGTAAAGATATTTATGGTAGGCTTTTCAACGTTACCGGAGATGCCATAGACGGGATGGATAATTTACCAAAAGCCGGCAAAGATGGTTTGCCCATTCACCGAGATGCCCCGGATTTTGAAGATTTATCTGTATCTAAAGAAGTCTTGTTTACAGGAATTAAAGTGATTGACCTGATTGAACCCTATGCAAAAGGTGGTAAAATTGGTCTATTCGGTGGCGCCGGTGTTGGAAAAACCGTTTTGATTCAGGAGCTTATTAATAATATCGCTAAAGGACACGGTGGTCTATCTGTATTTGCAGGCGTTGGTGAAAGAACGCGTGAAGGTAACGATTTACTTCGTGAAATGCTCGAGTCCGGTATTATCAAATACGGCGAAGCATTTAATGAGTCTATGGAAAGCGGCGGCTGGGACTTATCTAAAGTGGA
>CAYMXD010000006.1:11653-17873 GCA_964394095.1 uncultured Mesohalobacter sp.
AAGAAGCCATGAAAGAATCCAAAGCTACTTTTGTCTTTGGTCAAATGAACGAACCACCAGGTGCGCGTGCCAGAGTGGCATTATCCGGACTCACTATTGCTGAATACTTCAGAGATGGTGCCGGAGACGGTCAAGGTAAAGACGTGCTTTTCTTCGTTGACAATATTTTCCGTTTTACCCAAGCTGGTTCGGAGGTGTCTGCACTTCTTGGGCGTATGCCGTCTGCGGTGGGTTATCAGCCAACATTAGCAACAGAAATGGGTGCCATGCAGGAACGTATTACCTCTACTAAAAAAGGTTCTATTACATCGGTTCAGGCCGTTTATGTGCCAGCAGATGACTTGACAGACCCTGCGCCGGCGACGACGTTCTCCCACTTAGATGCCACAACAGTACTTTCAAGAAAAATTGCCGAGCTTGGTATTTATCCTGCGGTTGACCCTCTTGATTCTACCTCCAGAATTTTAACAGCAGAAATCTTAGGCGAAGATCATTACAACTGTGCACAGCGCGTAAAAGAGCTATTACAACGTTATAAAGAATTACAAGATATTATTGCTATCCTTGGTATGGAAGAATTGTCTGAAGAAGACAAGCTTGCTGTATCTCGTGCCAGACGTGTACAACGTTTCTTGTCTCAGCCTTTCCACGTTGCGGAGCAGTTTACTGGTATGCCTGGTGTATTAGTTGACATTAAAGACACCATAAAAGGATTCAATATGATTATGGATGGCGAATTAGATAAATATCCTGAAGCCGCTTTCAACTTGAAAGGAACCATTGAAGATGCTATTGAAGCCGGTGAAAAAATGTTAGCTGAAGACGATTAATTGAAGTCTGCAGTATTCGCTTTGCAGTCAAAAAACTGACAACTGAATACTCTTAATTGAAAACTGATAAATATGCATTTAGAAATTATAACACCGGAACAAATTTTACTGAGCCAGGATGTAGATGCCGTTACTTTACCGGGCTCTACAGGTGAATTTCAAATTTTGGATAACCACGCTCCAATAGTATCTACCTTAGACAAAGGTTTTATCAAATTAGACAAAAATGTTAGCATTAATGAAGACCTAAAGTCTTTTTTTGAAGAACGACAGGATAAATTGACTTATACAATAAAAGGCGGTGTTGTGGAATGCAAAGACAACAAAGTTATAGTTTTGGTAGATTAATTATAATCCAAATATTTAACCTTTTAAAATCCGATTTAAAATTAAATCGGATTTTTTTATATAATATTGTAACAAACGGGCACTTTCTTCTACCAATACAAAAACTAATTCATCATGTATAAAACTTTTATCTCTTTAAAGTGGAAAGAATTTAGACGTTCCTCTTACTTTGAAGCTGCATTGGCTATTAAAATTCTCATGGTTTTGGGGATTTTATATTTTGGAGGTATAGCCATTTTTCTTGGTGCTGTTGGTTACAAAATATTACAAAAAGCTATTCCTGATGTAGACCCTTTACTCACGGTAAATCAATTTTTAATTTACTGGATATTATTTGATTTGGGCTTAAGGTATTTTATACAGCAGATGCCTGTGCTTAACATCAAGCCTCTCATGATTATTCCTATTAAAAGAGAAAAAGTGGTTAAATTTTTATTGCTTAGAACCTCCACTTCATTTTTCAATATTCTGCCTTTGTTGTTTTTTATTCCTTTTTCCATAGCACTGCTTGTTGAAGGTTACCATCCCCTTTATGTTTTGGGCTGGTTTGCCGGGATTGTAAGTTTAATCTTTATGAACAACTATGTGGTTTATCTCATCAATAAAACCAATTTGTATTTCGCTATAATAGTTGGTTTGGCGGCTATAATGATGGCTCTTCAAAATTATGGTATTTTTGATATTACAGATTATGCCTATATATTCTTTCATGGCATGTACACCAAACCGATTTGGGTACTCATCCCGTTAACGCTTTGTGTATTGGCCTATTATGCTAATTATAAATATTATATCAATCATTTTTATGTTGATGGTGCGGTGTCCAAAAAAGAAGAAAAAGTGAGGGCCTTAGATCTTAAATTTGTAGATAATCTTGGTAATGTTGCGCCTTTCCTGAAAAATGACATCAAAATGATTGTGAGAAATGCCAGACCCAAACAGGTCTTATTGATGTCGTTCATATTTTTATTTTATGGCCTGATATTTTACACCCAAGATATTTACAGAGATATTCCTGCGGTTTTAGCCTTTGCGTCAATGTTTGTCACCGGCGGGTTTTTGCTGTCTTTTGGTCAATTGGTGCCATCTTGGGATAGCGAATACTACAAATTGATGATGAGTCAAAATATTCCTTATCGTGAATATTTAAAATCTAAACTGGCCTTGATGGTCTTTGCAACTGTGATTTCTACCATTTTAAGTTTACCCTATTTGTATTTTGGCTGGGACATTTACAAAATGATTTTAGCCGGGGCATCTTTCAATATTGGATTAAATTCTTTCATTACATTGTATGGTGGCGCATTAAACAGAGTCCCAATGGAGTTGAATGTGAAAGCGAAAGCCTTTCAAAACACCAACGGGTTTAATTTGACCCAAATGCTGATTAGCATCCCTAAAATCATTGGACCTATGATTATATTTTACATCCCTTATAAATTAATCAGCTTTGATGCCGGGATTATTATATTAGCTTTAAGTGGTGTGATTGGGCTTATCTTTTACAATCCATTCCTCAATCTTATTGAAAACATTTATCAGAGTCAAAAATATAAAACCATAGCTGCTTTTGCAGAGAAAAAATAAAATCCTATGATTACTATAAATAACATCAGTAAATCTTATAACGGTGTAGAAGTTTTAAAGATTGACAATATAGATATTCCTAAAGGTCAGAACTTTGGTTTGGTAGGTAATAATGGCGCCGGAAAAACCACGCTTTTTAGCCTGCTTTTAGACCTTATTCAACCCACCACCGGCCAGATAAGCAGTGGAGATATTGTAGTGAGCGAATCTGAAGATTGGAAACCCTATACCTCCGCATTTATCGATGAAAGTTTCCTCATCGGGTACCTTACACCTGAAGAGTATTTTTACTTTATCGGCGATTTAAGAGGTGTAGATAAATCTGAAGTGGATAGCTTTTTGGAAGATTTTGAAGACTTCTTTCACGACGAAATATTAAATAAGAAAAAATACTTAAGGGATCTATCAAAAGGTAATCAGAAAAAAGTGGGGATTGTGGCCGCACTCATAGGTAATCCCGATGTGGTTATTCTTGACGAGCCCTTCGCCAATCTTGATCCAACCACACAAATCCGACTTAAAGGTATTTTAAAAGATATTACTGAGCAGAAACAAAAGACCGTTCTTATTTCCAGTCATGATTTGATGCACGTCACCGATGTTTGTAAGCGAATTGTAGTCTTAGAAAAAGGGGAAGTGGTGAAAGATATTTCAACTACGCCGGAGACCTTAAAAGAGTTGGAAGAGTATTTCAGCCAGTAATATTCCTGCTTTCACGTCCTAGTTTCTTTTATAAATACAATGCTTTAACAGAATTATGATTTAAATAGGAATTTTATGTGGAAGTCAGGTGTTTCATTATTAAATTACTACTGTCAGATCGAGCCCCTGAAAATTTTGCAAATTTTATTTAATAGGATGTGACGTTTAAAAAGTAAGTTTGTTGTCAGATCGAGTGATCCCGATATTTTTGTCGGGATTGTGTTGAGATCTTGGTGATGAATCTCGATACAATTATTTAATTCTTACTTCCTGCGTCTAAAAAACAGAAATGTCAACTAATATTGACCTAATGAAATCGAGCTGTTTTAGTTTCTTTTGCTTCTATACAAATAATTTAGCCTATTAATAAACTGTTAATTTATAAATTCAGCTGGATTTTAAACCTATTTTCTTAAATCGATTGATTACATTTAACTATGGATTATAATTACCCATTTAGAGTTAGAATTAACTTCAAACGCATTTTTGAGCATTTCGAAGAGAGATTGGAGCATGAGGGTAATCCCTTGGCTACAAAATATATAAAACAATTTTTGGAGTATTTTGAACAGTACCCGGTTTTAAAAGAACCCATAGAAGATTTTGATATCATCAATGAATACAGTGCACAAATCAGTTACTTGTTTGATGATTTGTTTCCCAGCATGCTTTCCGACAACGAGATTAAAGCAGCCTCAATCCCCTACAGGCACTTTACGTTTAATAAGTCGAAGCGCTTGGAGAAAATTTTAAACGATGCCGGTCCTGATTATGAGCTTAAGGTCAGGAATTTTGATTACCAAAAGAATTACATTCATGCTTGTGTGTTGATACTTAAGCATTATTACGGGTATAATATCGATTTCTTTAGGCCCATATATTACGACATTCCGGATAAAACTGGTAATTTAAGACATTATAGGCTGTTTATCAATGCCGATTTTGTAGAACTTACAAAAACTGATGCCGCACCAGAGATTAATGAAGATGTTCTTTATAAGTTGCTGGACAATGCTGATGATTTAGAATTATGGCAAAAAATGTTCCCGCCCAATTCCTATAATTTTGATGGCTTTACTATTATAAACATAACCGATGTTACCATAGATGAGGAGATTTCAAAATTCAAATCCATTTTACTACAAGGGGAAATCGACCATCCGGATATCACTCCGAAGTTGAGGCGTATTTTTAGGAATATCTTCAAATTAGACGACTTGGACTTTGGATTTTCAATTTATGATGAAGAGTCAAAAAACTTTTTTAGAGTCAGTCAGAATATCAACAGTTTTATCATAGATAGTGATGTATCTCGAAACTGTAATACCGCCATGTGCAGAAACACCCTGTATCAACTCATTGAAAATAAAAAACATTTCAGTATTCCCGATTTAGACATATATGCTCAAAACACCAACAACGACAGACTTTCTCAAACTTTATTAAGCAAAGGCTTTAAATCCTGTTTATTGACCCCTATTACCAAAAAAGACAAACTCATTGGTGTTTTAGGTTTAGTGTGTAAGCGAAAAAATGCGCTAAATATCATTAATGCTGAAAAGCTTGAAGATTTTATTCCAAACCTGCTTTTAGCTTTGGAGCGCGGTATAGAACATAAAGAAAACTTGATTAAAGCTATTATTCAGCAGGAATGTACTTCCATTCATCAAAGTGTGGAATGGAAATTTGAAGATGAAGCAAAAAAACTCCTTGAAGCTCGTCAAAAACAAGTGAATTATACCTTTAGTGATATTAAATTTGAAAATGTCTATCCGCTTTTCGGTCAAATTGATATTGTTCAATCGTCAGTTACCCGAAACGCAGCCATTCAAAGAGATTTAAGTATTCAGCTAAACAAACTCCTGGACATACTGAATTATGCTTACGAGCATTCACCAATAATGGTCTATGAACATCTTGGCTTTAAAATTAGAGAGTTGTTAGACGATATTAATCTAAACTTCAATTCCTCTACAGAACAAGATATAACCGCATTTATTCTTGATGACATCAAGCCTGTCCTGGACCAAATTGAACAAGATTTGCCCAATAGTCGTGAGTTGATTTCTAAATACAGAAGCCTATTAGACGAAAGCTCAGGCTTGGTTTATGTAGAACGTAAAGTTTATGACGACACTGTTCACCATATCAATAAAGAGTTGGCTTGTATGATAGACCATAAGCAACGGCAGGCTCAGGAGATTTTCCCGCATTACTTCGAGCGTTTTAAAACCGATGGCATAGAACACAACATGTACATAGGCGATTCTATCAGCCAAAATAGACGTTTTTCTAAAGTTATGCTGCAAAACCTAAGATTATGGCAAATGCAGACCATGTGTGAGATGGAAAATTTATTTTACAATAGCCAGGAAGGAAATTCATTTCAACTGGAAGCTGCCTCCTTAATTTTGGTGTACAATTCCACATTGAGTATCCGTTACCGGGTAGATGAAAAGAAATTTGATATAGACGGTGCCTATAATGCGAGATACGAAATTGCTAAAAAAAGAATAGACAAAGCACTGATTAAAAATACAGACGAACGCATCACCCAAAAAGGAAAACTCGTTATCATTTACAGCCAAAAAGAAGATGCTATAGAATACCAGCAATATATTAAGTATTTACAAAATAAACAGTTTTTAGGACAAGATGTTGAAAATCATCAACTGGAAGACTTGCAGGGCATTAGCGGCTTAAAGGCGCTTCGGGTCAATATTTTATATAATGTTTCCAAAAACGACAAGCCT
>CAYMXD010000007.1:0-17542 GCA_964394095.1 uncultured Mesohalobacter sp.
TGCTGGTTATGGCCCAATATACGGTCTTTATATGTTAGCTGTGCTAGTTCCTGGAAGTGCGGTAACGGTGAGACGACTACATGATATCAATAAAAGTGGCTGGATGATTTTAATAGGTTTTATACCATTTATTGGATTTATATGGCTTCTTGTTTTAATGGTTACTAATGGTCAACAAGAAGCAAATAAATGGGGCGAAAACCCAAAAAAATAGTTGCTCAAAATTATGAAGCATAATCCTAAGAATTTTACTATTAATAAACTGTTCCAGATTTAAAAGAAGCGATGTACGCATACGACTTATGGAATACGAATATAACACCAACAACTACGATGAGATCGAGACCTTTACTAAATTATAAAGTTAATACACATTAATTTTTGAACCTAAAAACATGAAAAATATACATCACTCAATCAGCACAACTTTCTTTTTAATATGCTTTTTCCCTTTCCTTTCTATAAGTCAAGTTCAAGACCAAGTCGAAAGTGTTTATGATGAAACAGAATACGTCGCTCCCACAAAATCTGATTTTTTGCAACTCGAAAACACAAAAAAATATCAGGAACTAAAAAACAAGAAGTCAAATTATAGCAGTAAATCCTATCCAAAAACAAATGATTTTTATTCAGAATTGATGAATATCGTCAAAGCAGATTACCAACTTGATGGCTTTTTAAATTTTAAAGAAAGCATTACGTGGAAAACCAATTATGCCAATTCTTCAGTCACAGGTTTTGTTTTTAATGGCGTATCTGCAAATGGTATGCAATTGAATCTAAGTGTTATGGATGAAGCATATCAAGACATCATTGATGATTTTGATAAGGTAGGTGGTTCTTTTCATTTTTGGCGTAATCTTGATTGGGAAAATGCAGAATTAGGAATTGAAAATAATTTAATTTATGCATTACAAGCTTTACCAGCCGATAATCAATTTGGCGGAGGTGTAGGAGATCAATGGGCGATAGCAGTACAATTAACAAATAACGCATTAATGACTTTAGTTGCACCATCAGATGAAATGCAGAAAAAAGAACTCATTGCCTTAGCAACGGGAAAAGCTAGTGATCAACTTTTACAACTACTTCATACTCAAAAACAATGGCATGTAGGTATACAAGATTTTGTCACATTTACTCAAGAAGAATGGAATGTAGAATGGGCAACAAACAAATCTTTTGATAAAATTGCAGATTTTTTATTTATCGGTAAAACGCTAAATGAACCCGATGAACCCGATATTCGATTAGGCTTTTCCTGTAAACCAATTGAAAACAAAGAGTACATACCTTATGCTATAAAGGATAAAGCGCCAGATGAAGTAATAGAAACGCAAGGTTTACTTCTTCAATTTTATAAAACCTACGCTCACAAAGACAATCAAAGAGGCCTTTTTGTAAGCGATGGAAAAAGTTTTGTAGAACTTGTAATAAATGAAGATGAAGATATAGAACAACTTGCCCAACGAATCAAGAAATTCTTCAATATGCCGATTGACTGTGAAGCAGTAGCTAGAAATGAGGCTCAACAATTGGCGCTACGCCCAGAAATCATCGATTTTTTAGATCGATATCAAGAGAAAGAACAGATCAAAAGAATTGACGGATTTGTAAATCAAATTGAATCAAGTAACTTTTACCAAGATTATTTAACGCTTTTGAAAGAAATGCCAAAGGCCAATAAAAACAAAAAGTGGAAAAGTCAAGATGTAGAAGGGCAATTTCAAGAAGTACTCAAGCCAATTTCTAATCAGTTGGTTGGTAAAGTTGATCTCAAAAAAGACTTGAAGGTTGTTATCTTACCATACGAAGGCGTTACAGAAGTGCCCGGATATACATTGACCCTAAACGCTAAAACAGAGGGTAAAAATGCTGAATATGCAATAGGAATATTTATGATTAATGAAAGCTATGCTAATTACATAAGTTACTACCTAAAAGAAGCTTCCTCACTACTATTCCCTTTTGATGCTAAAGCTTTTGCATCCCTAACGCAAGGAATGTTAACTACAAAGATGCTTGGTGATTTACCAACCTATTCTTTTGAGACCGCCAGATCGCCTGTAAATATAATTGGATCACCAGTTGCAGAACACGCGGTTTTGTATATTTCAGGTCCCAAAAACGAATACAGTCAAGCTGAACTTGAACAAATACTTTCTACACTCTCAGCATCAGATTTGGCAGCGTTTGCAAATAGCCATAAAAATATTAATAAGGCGTATTGGGATGCCATGAAATTATTTCCTGAAAAGTTTGAGGGCAACTCTAGAGCTGTCATTTTACACAATTCAAAAAACTCAAAATCAGCCCTTAGTATGCGTGATTATAAGGGGGAAATAGTGCTGGTCACTTATGCTTCGCCCTTAGCTAAAATTGAAGGTGGACACTTGTTTTTTTTAATAGACTGTGAAAGCGAAACACCCGCAACGCAATTTGGCGAATTGTTGAACACTTCAGATACAACTACTCCTATTAAAAAAGGAAAATACAGCCTTCAAAGAGGGCAAATACCAAATTCCAGATCTCCAAAAGGAGAAGCGGTTTGGCTTATATCTCATGAAAATGTTCCAAATAAGCATGTGATTTATACATTAAAGAAAGAATTTGACAAAGCAGAATTAGATACATATTTCAACGCTTTTTTTGATGCTGAGATAGATTGCAAAGGCTTTAAGATGAAATGAAAATCCTTTATTGGAAATGAAAGGGAGTGTAAATTAAATACTGTCAGACTTTTTCGTTCGAACGAATTTCCAAATCCATCAATGCCGTCATACATTGATGTGATTAGTTTCGAATACCGAAGGAGATACTATTGGTCTCCTATTTTATCTTCAGAAAGTAATTTGAAATGATATCTTATAAGACTTGATTGGTAATAAATCCAATCTTTAGGGTAATATATTAAAATCTTTCGCCTTAGGGTTTTAACTGATAGATTGCTGATATGATGTTAAATATAAATATATTTTTCCTCTTTATGATGTACTGCGACTAATCTGTGGCTCCCTCCCAATTGGCAGGCTGGTTTGTGAAATAGCTTAACTACACCCTAAAACACCCTAATTTTTTTAAGAATCTAATTATCAACACTAAGGTTAAGCTATTAATATATTGTTTCCAAATGATTTTATTTGATATTAAGTACCTAAACCAATAAGTTTAATGAGTATCAACTGAAAAACTTCCATAAACCTATTAAAAAATAATTTTGATTTTAAGCTACTCGTTAGCATACTATACTTTAAGAAAATAGATTGTTGTTCTAGCAAAAATTATAAAAAAACATCTCAGAATATCTATTATTTTATAAAATTCTATCCTTCTTAAAATTTGGCTTTCATCAACTCACCTACCAAATCAACATCTCCCGGCAAACCCCCAACATGCTGGAGTTTGATGGATGCCAACCTCAATCCCATCTTTAGGCACTGCTCCTGATTAAAACCTTTTGTATACCCAAATAAAAATCCCGACCAAAAGGCGTCACCGGCATCGGTTGCATCTTTAACCTCTTTGATGGGCTGCGCCGGTAGATGAATAATTTTGCCTTGTTCATTTACATATTTTACGCCGTCACTTCCTAATGTCAGGTAGATGCGGTAAAGACTATGTTTATTTTGAAAATAATCGAAAACCTCATTATGACTCAAGGGTTTTCCCAGCAGACGAGCCACATCATCTTCGCTGATTTTCAATAATGGGTTAAGCTCAAGGTATTCGGAGATGACGACTTGGGCATCAGCTTTATCAGGCCAGATTTTAGACGCGTAATTTAAATCTATGCTGAGCTCAGCACCAAAGTCCTTAGCCCGTTTTGCGGCTTTTAGAATTGACTTTCGTGCAGGTGGTTTGGATAAAGCGAAGCAGGTGGTATGAAATACTTTGGTGCGCTGAAGCAATTGCTCATCAAACTGATTTTCGTGAATTTGATAATCGGCTCCACGGTAGGGAATAAAGTCCGGTGTGCCTGAAGTTTTGGACACTAAAATTATTGAAGTCGGTAAATCTGTGACCTGCCTCAAGCTTTCAGTTGAAAGGCTTTTAGATTGAAATTCATTTAAAATATAAGTACCCAAACCATCCTGACCAATACAACCAATATACCTAATATTCAGTTTAAGCGAGTTTAAATTGAAAGCCACATTAGCCAGTGACCCACCCAAAAAACGCTGAAAATCTTTGGTTTCAGATAAGGAGTGATTCATCGGCCCAATTACCACTGCGGGGTACGTACATTAAATCACCATTATTAAATTCCCAGGCGTGCATCAATTTCAGGCATTTATCAATAGCTGTTTTTATGTGTTTTAAAAAAATCAGTGTCTTCAGTAAAATGCACATATTGACAAACCCCAATCACAAACCAGGCTAAGGTGTCCACACGTCCTGCCAAACCGCCAAAACTGACTTCGCCGGTTTCGGCATCGACATTAGACGGGATATTGTCTAATTCATGCTGATGTTGAGCCAAAGTTACCAAAGTGGCTTTCATGGTAATGACCAAATCTTTGTCGCCATCCAGCAAAGCCGCTAATCCGCAAATTACACCGACACGTGCCCAAATGCGTTTATAGTTGGCTACATCATTTATTGCAGCGAGAAAGCCATTTTTGGATTGGCCTTTTTAGAGAAGAGCTAGGGCTTTACTGTAAGTCATTTCTGAATCTGTCATACCTTAAGGTTGATTAATCAAATATAAAGGTTTTTGAATTATTGAAGCTGTAAACTTTCATTTTATACCTTTTTGCAAAAATATTGGAATTCCCAATGCATTCGTCTCCTGTGCAATTCTTTGACAATACCTATAAAAGATAAGAGGTATCTGAAAATAAGTATACCAAAATGTGGTTTTAATGTTTCCATTCAGGTACAGTGCGCTTAAAATCACTATCAGCTGGTTTCAAAAAGCGGAAGAAAATCTAAATACTTAGTTAATTTAATACAAACCATGTGGATTTATGTCATTTAAAATTGTAAATTATAATAAAAAATGAATACAACTAAAGTATTAATACCTATTTTATCAATTATGTTTTTAGTCTCTTGTGGCTCAACCAAAAAATTTCCTGTTTCAGACTTAGTGCCGGCTGCACAAATCTCTGCAAAAACAAGTCAAGACAAAAACGATAACACTGAAATTGAAATCACGGCAGAATATTTAGCTAATCCGGATAGATTATCTCCTCCTAAAGACTTTTATGTAGTATGGATTGTAACAGATGATGATAAAAAGATAAACGTCGGTCGAATCGTACAAGATGGTGGTAAAAAAGTCAGCTTAACTACAAAAACACCCTATAAAGTAAAAGAAATATTTATAACGGCAGAAAAAGAAAATAATGAATCCTCTCCAGGTAAAACTGTAATTACCAGAAAAAAATTGTGATTTGAATTAAAAGTCACAGAACATACAGCAGTAAATATTTTGATCCTCAATTTAGGCATTATCCTATATGACGTGATACTGCTTTCATTTTTATATACCTATCAATTACAGAGAAATATTTTAAAAACATATTTCAAAAGGTGCTTTTCCAAAAAGAAGCCTATTTTTGTAACCACTATATACTAAAATCACTTTAAATTTGTTATCTAATCGACGTCAACGTTTTTAGAATTTGAAAAACCACACTAAACATCTTGTAAGCATTCTCGGAATTGTCTTGTTGTTGAGTGCTTGTTCTACTAGAAAAAACAAGTTCCTCAACCGTAATTGGCATGCGATGAATACCTATTATAATACCATATATAATGGCAACTTGGCTATACAAAATGGCATAAACACTGTTGAAGAAAATTACCCGGAAGACTATTGGAATATCCTGCCGGTAGAACGCATGCAGGAAGCTCCGCCTAAAAAAGACTTCTTTGATACCGATACCAAGCAGGAAGAAGCTAAAAATCCGGATTTTAAACGAGCGGAAGAAAAAGCTATAAAAGCCATCCAAAAACATTCGATGTTTATTGGCGGTGAGGAATACAACTACCAAATGGATGAGACTTTTATCCTTTTAGGAAAGGCAAGATATCATGGCCATCGGTTTATTCAGGCTAAAGATGCTTTTCTTTATGTCCTCAACCACTATCCGGAAAGCAGCGAAATCATAGATGCTAAAATTTGGACAGAAAAGGTCAATATGCGACTGAATTACTATGATATGGCGCTCCAAAATCTTACCAAAATTAAAGCTGAAAATCAAGATTTGGAAGATGACGAGCAAGCACATCTTAATTCAATATTAGCAGAAGCACACATCCTGAATGAAAATTACAGCAATGCCATAGAACCTTTAAATGAAGCCGTTAGATATACAGATAGCGATACCTTAAAAGGCAGATTACTTTATATTAAGGGACAGCTTTTCAATACACTAAAGCAAAGAGACAGTGCCAATTATGCCTTCCAGCAAGTTATCGAGCTTAATCGCAGGTCTCCCAGAACCTATATGATTCATGCTAAACTCGAACAAATTAAAAACATAGACCAGGATACTGCCAGCTATGCCTTCATGATGGCTAAATATCAGGAATTGATTGAAAATCGAGAAAACCGACCGTTTTTAGATTTTATCTATTTTGATTTAGCTGAATATTATAACCAACTTGATTCCATAGATTTGGCTGTAGATTATTACAACCAATCTTTAAAACGCCAACCTCAGGATCCTTACCTCTATTCCAGAGATTATTTACGTATGGCACAGATTTATTTTGATAAAAACAAATACAAAACCGCAGGTGCTTATTACGATAGCACGCTCACTAAACTTGACCAGAGTAAACGCGAGTATAGGCAAATCGCTAAGAAAAGAAAAAACCTTGACGATGTCATCAAATATGAAGGTATAGCTAATGAAAAGGATAGTATACTGAATTTGGTTGAAATGGACAAAGAGGAGCGATTAGCTTATTTTGATGATTACATAGACCGATTAAAAGAAGAAGCCCAAAGTGTTTTTGCACAGCAGTCTGCCTCTCAAAAAATGATGAATAAATCCAGTTCCGGAATTAAGAATTTCAATGCAGCCGCACAAGATCGAATGGCCAGCAGCAAAAATACAGACTCAAACAATCAATCCTCCGGAAACGCCAGTTTTTACTTTTACGATTCTAACCAGGCTCAGAAAGGTCTATTAACCTTCAAACAAACTTGGGGCAATATAGAGCTTGCAGACGACTGGAAGTATGGTGGAAGCAGAAAATCAAGCGCTAAAGACAGTGAAGAAGACACTGAGGAAGACCCTTTTGCAAATGACCCTAAGTATAATCCTGAAACTTATATTGCTGAAATCCCTGAAGATCAAAACATCATAGATAGTTTATGGATAGATAGAAATTTCGCCTACTATCAGCTTGGTGTGATTTATAAAGAGAAGTTTAAAGAATATAATTTAGCCAAAGACCGACTTGAAAATTTGCTGGAAAGCAATCCCGAAGACCGACTCATCCTCCCTTCTATTTACAACTTGTATTTAATAGCAGAAGCACTAAACAATCCCTCCGAACAAAACCGTTGGAAAAATAAAATATTAAATGAGCATCCGGAGAGTGAATACGCTACTTTACTTCTTAATCCAGAGCAACTCAAAAACAGTGAAAACAATCCTTTAAATATTTATAAACGATTGTATAAGGACTACGAAAATAAACAATATGAATATGTCGTGCAGAAAGCAGACGAATACGCCAAAACATTTATTGGTCGGCCTATCTCACCCAAGTTTGAACTCTTAAAAGCTTACGCCACCGCAAAAATTGAAGGTTCTGAAGCTTACCTGGAAGCCTTAAACTATGTAGCCCTCACCTACCCGGAATCTGATGAAGGCAAGTTTGCACAAAAGCAATATAATGAATTAAAACAAAAATTGAGATCGAAAGGTTTCGAAGCAGATTCCGAAGATAAACGATACAAACTGGTTTATTATTTTTCAGATGCAGACGAGCTAACATCCTTTAAACCAAAACTTCAAACCGCTTTTGAAAGCCTGGAATACGATTTCAAGACCACCGAAGAAGTGTACAATTCCAGTCAAAACTTTTTGGTGATTCATGGCCTTGGCAGTTTACTTGGGGCTGAGGGTCTTGCTGAAATATTGATTAAAGAAGAACTTATATCTAAAGAATTTGATTATTTTGCGATTTCAGAAGAAAATTATAGTACAATTCAGGTTTATAAAAACCTCGATGAGTATCTCAAACAATTAAATAAATAATCATGTTTTCAGACAAAAAAAAACAATCCGATTTTTCTAATGAGCAAAATAAAATTGCACAAGGTACAGTATTAACCGGTGATATTTCTTCTGACGGAAATTTTAGAGTTGAAGGGGAAGTTAACGGCAATCTTAATATTAAAGGTAAAGTTGTAATTGGGGAAACTGGCCGGGTAAATGGTGAAATTATATCAGAAAATGCAGATATTGAAGGAAGCTTTGAAGGAAAACTAAAAGTAAACACCTGTTTAAATTTAAAAAGTACAGCCGTAATTAATGGGGAAGTCATCACAGACCAACTGATAGTGGAAGCTGGCGCTACATTTAATGCCACATGCCAGATGTCTGGAGCCGTAAAAACACTCGAAGATGGCAGATCATCCAAACAAAAACAAGAATCAAAAACCGCATAACCGCTGGATAGTTCTTACAGGGGCAGGTATCCAAATGGGAGTGGTAATGTTTGTTTGTGCTTTTATCGGCAAAAAGCTTGATGTATATTTTAATACCGAAACAGCTTGGTTTACCATTGGTTTTGTGCTTTTTGGTATTTTCTCCAGCATGTATTTACTCCTAAAACAAATAAAAAATTTAGACTCGTAATAGAATTGAAAGTCTCAAAAATCTTAGTTCAATTTATTGGTATCCTTACACTGGGTTTGGTTCCGGCTTTTTTGGTTCAAAACCATTTTACTGAAACTAATCAAAGGCTGAGTTTAGGGTTTACTTATAGCTTTAATCTTTTTTTTACCTTACCGTTTATTTTGCTAATATTTGTTTTCATTAATAAGCTCAAACGACATATAGGCTTTATTTTTATGGGTTTAGGGTTTGTGAAAATTACCGCATTTTTAGTTTACACTAAATGGCAGGAAATAGATGTAAACAGAGATAATTTTTTAATGTTCTTTGTTCCATATTTTATTTGCCTTTTAGCAGAAATTTTTGTTTTGAGTAAATACTTAAATAAGGCTGATTTTTAAGCTCAAAAAACACAAAATAAAAATTACAACAAAACCGAATTTAGATATATTTTTTTAATTACTTTTGCACCCAAAATTAGGTAAACCTTTTTTTATGCAAATCATATTACGTTTCACGTTATTAGCCCTCTTTGTATCTACCGGTTCATGGTCTACATTTGCAAAAGGCGGCGACAAATCTGACCAAGAACATGGCGGTCAGGTTAATACAGAAGAAGAAGTTGAAGCATATATTGATCACCACCTAAACGACTCTCATTATTTTAATTTATTTTCAGACGGTGAAACCGGAGATCATTTTGGTATTCCTTTACCGGTAATTATTTATGATTTCGATAATGGTTTGCACATGTTTTCAGCATCAAAATTTCACCACGGTGAAGATTTGGTAGAAATTGATGGTCAACATTATAGACTTTATCACAGTAAAATATACAAGACCGATGCAGAAGGAACTATAACTTATGATGAAGACGGTTTTGTTGAAAACGTAAAACCATTAGATTTTTCAATTACTAAAAATCTAATAGGAATGATTTTGGCCTCTGCACTTTTACTTTGGATGTTTACAAGTTTGGCTAAATCTTATAAAAATAACCAAATCCCTAAAGGTTTCGGTCGTGCATTAGAACCTCTTGTGATTTATGTAAGAGATGATATTGCTAAACCTAATATTGGACCGAAATATAAGAAATACATGTCGTTTTTATTAACGGTATTTTTCTTTATTTGGTTATTAAACTTACTGGGCATGACGCCTCTTGGGTTTAACGTTACGGGGAATATTGCTGTAACTTTTGCTTTGGCCTTAGTGACATTTATAATAGTTCAGTTTAGTGGTAATAAAGATTATTGGAAACACATTTTTTGGATGCCCGGTGTTCCGGTGTTGATGAAAATCGTTTTGATGCCGATAGAAATACTCGGCATGTTTACCAAGCCTTTTGCACTAATGATACGTTTGTTTGCCAATATGACCGCTGGCCACGTTGTCATTATGAGCTTGTTAGGTTTAATAGTAATCATGCAAAATTGGATTGCAGGTCCTGCATTTTTTGGATTTACCATCATGATTTCAGTAATAGAATTATTAGTAGCTTTTTTACAGGCGTATATATTTACATTATTAAGTGCATTATATATTGGTATGGCCGTTGTAGAACATGATGATCATGGCGGTGAAGATGTACCGGTAGTTTAAGTTTTTTTGAATTGAAGTTTAATTTTTAAATAGTTAATTATGGAAATCCCAGTAATGGTAGGAGCAGGTTTAGTAATCATTGGAGCAGGTATTGGTCTTGGAAAGATCGGTGGTGCGGCAATGGAAGCGATAGCCCGTCAACCCGAAGCCACCGGAAAAATTCAAACAGCGATGATTATTATCGCTGCACTTTTGGAAGGTGTTGCTTTCGCTGCTTTATTTGCAGTGTAAACAAAACAAATTAAGCCTTATAGCGGTTGGCTGTAAGGCTTAATTTTAAATTTTACAATGATTAAATTTAAAGATATATGAAATTAGTAGAAGACTTTTCGTTTGGACTCTTTTTCTGGCAGATTTTAGTCCTTTTAGTTCTTATCTTTTTGCTTAAAAAGTTTGCTTGGAAACCTATTCTTGAATCATTAAATAAAAGAGAAGAAGGTATCCAAAAAGCCCTGGATTCTGCAGAAGAAGCCAAAAAGGAAATGCAAAACCTCAAGGCTGACAATGAGAAAATGAAGCAGGAAGCGCGACAGGAACGCGATGCTATGCTTAAAGAAGCTCAGGACATGAAAAAGCAAATGATTAGCGAAGCTGCTGAAGAAGCCGCAAAAAAAGCTGATGATATTATCGCTAAAGCTCAAAGCACGATTCAAAGCGAGAAAAATGCAGCCATTGATGAGCTTAGACAACAGGTGGCGATGTATTCTATTGAAATAGCCGAAAAAGTCCTGCAACAGGAATTGAAAAACGAAAAAGACCAAAAGAAACTCGTCAACAAATATTTAGAAGACGTAAAGCTTAACTAAGACCTATGGGACAACGCGCTGCAAAACGATACGCACATGCATTAATCGATCTTGCCCAAGACCAAAAATCTTTGGACCAACTTCTTGAACAAACGCAACTGATAGAACATACTTTAAAACAAAGTGATGATTTAAGAAGTGTGCTCAATAGTCCTGTAGTGAAAAATGAAGATAAACGGGACATTGCAAAAGCTGTATTCAAATCTGCAGACAAAATGCTGCACGGTTTATTTGATTTGTTAGGAGACAATAACCGATTTGATCATTTAAAATGGATTTGTCAATCCTACAAACACAGGTATAATGCCATCCATCACATTCAAGAAGCCCATATGTCTTCTGCAATTGAATTAGACAACAAAATCATAAAAGCCCTTAAGGCTAAAATAAAAGACATTACAGGAGACGACGCTCAGGTTACGACTGAGGTCAACGAAGAACTTATAGGAGGTTTTGTACTAAAACTAAACGATTTACAATACGACGCAAGTATCTCTGGTAAGCTCAATAAAATTAAAAGAAGTTTATATAATTAAAGAATTATTTTTAAAGCATAATACATAGTTATGGCAGAAATTAATCCAGCTGAAATTTCAGCAATCATCAAAAAACAAATTTCGGGCTTCGAATCCAAAGCCTCTTTAGATGAAGTAGGAACCGTACTTGAAGTT
Source organism: uncultured Mesohalobacter sp. (assembly GCA_964394095.1). Classification (GTDB taxonomy): domain Bacteria; phylum Bacteroidota; class Bacteroidia; order Flavobacteriales; family Flavobacteriaceae; genus Psychroflexus. Next base: position 11,884 of record CAYMXD010000007.1, read on the forward strand.
GGTGATGGTATCGCTAACGTATATGGCCTTACCAATGCTGAATATGGAGAACTCGTAGAATTTGAAAACGGCATCAACGGTATGGTGCTTAACCTTGCTGAAGATAATGTTGGTGTTGTTCTATTTGGTAAATCGACTGATATCAATGAAGGTGAGGTTGTAAAACGTACTAAAAAAATTGCTTCATTAAAAATTGGTGATGGCATTGTTGGTCGTGTAGTCAATACTCTGGGAAAACCTATCGACGGTAAAGGTCCTATTGAAGGCGAAACTTTTGATATGCCTATTGAGCGTAAAGCGCCGGGGGTTATCTACAGAGAGCCGGTGTCTGAACCTTTACAAACCGGTATCAAGTCTATTGATGCCATGGTGCCTGTTGGTCGTGGCCAGCGTGAGTTAGTGATTGGCGACCGTCAAACCGGTAAAACTGCGGTTTGTATAGATACGATTCTTAATCAAAAAGAATTCTACGATGCAGGTGAGCCAGTATATTGTATATATGTGGCCATAGGTCAAAAAGCGTCTACTGTAGCTGGTATTGCCAACTTACTTGAAGAACGCGGCGCTTTAGCTTATACTACTATCGTAGCAGCAAATGCCTCAGATCCTTCTCCAATGCAGGTTTATGCGCCATTGGCAGGAGCGGCAATTGGTGAATTCTTTAGAGATACGGGTCGTCCGGCTTTAATTATCTACGATGATTTATCTAAACAAGCGGTGGCTTATCGTGAAGTATCATTATTATTAAGACGTCCACCGGGTCGTGAAGCTTATCCGGGTGATGTTTTCTATCTCCACTCCAGATTATTAGAGCGTTCTGCAAAAATTATTAACGATGATAAGATTGCATCGCAGATGAACGATTTACCGGATGTTTTAAAAGATAAAGTCAAAGGTGGTGGGTCGCTGACTGCCCTTCCAATTATTGAAACTCAGGCAGGTGACGTATCTGCTTATATTCCCACAAACGTAATTTCGATTACGGATGGACAGATATTCTTAACCTCAGACCTCTTCAACTCCGGTGTTCGTCCGGCGATTGATGTGGGTATTTCTGTATCACGTGTGGGTGGTTCTGCACAGATTAAGTCTATGAAAAAAGTTGCCGGGACATTAAAACTTGATCAGGCCCAATACCGTGAACTTGAAGCCTTTGCGAAATTTGGTTCTGACCTCGATGCCTCAACTATGCGAACCATTGAAAAAGGTAAACGTAATGTGGAATTACTAAAACAAGCAGAATCCGATCCTTTCCCGGTTGAAGAGCAAATTGCAGTGGTTTATGCAGGAACTAAGAACTTATTAAGAAATGTTCCTATTGATAAGGTTAAAGAATTTGAAAAAGACTATTTGACCTATCTTAAAGCTAAGCACAGAGATGAATTAGATACGCTTAAGTCCGGAAAATTAACAGACGAAGCTACGCAAGCCCTTGAAGATGCTGCCAAAGAAATAGCTTCTAAGTACTAACAATATATATAAAACGCTATGGCTAACCTCAAAGAACTCAGAAGTCGTATAAGCTCGGTAAGCTCAACTATGCAGATCACCAGTGCCATGAAAATGGTCTCTGCTGCAAAATTGAGTCGTGCTCAGGACGCTATTGTTTCCATGAGACCCTATGCTGAAAAATTAACTGAACTGCTTCAGGACCTGAGTTCTACGGTTGATGATGAAATTTCAACCACACTGACTGAAGAACGTGAAGTTAAAAAAGTGCTCATTGTCGCCATATCCTCAAACCGTGGTTTAGCAGGTGCGTTTAATACCAACATCATTAAAAAAGTTAAGCAGCTGAACAATCAGGTTTACGCAGACCAGGAAGTAGAAGTCCTCACTTTAGGAAAGAAAGCTAATGATATTCTAAAGAAAACATTTGAGGTATTTCATCACGATCAGGACATATTTGACGACTTGAGTTTTAAAAATTCAGAAGAAATTTCAAAAAGCATCATGCAAGCTTTTGAAAACAAAACCTTTGACAAGGTCGTTTTAGTCTATAACAGATTTAAAAACGCCGCAACTCAAATTGTTGAAGCCGAAGACTACTTGCCTCTGGTCGCTGAACAATCACAAGAAGAAGCACCAAAACAACTGGATTATATTTTTGAACCTGAAAAAAATGAAATCCTAAAAGATTTAATTCCTAAGGCTCTAAATATACAATTATATAAAGCCTTAAGAGATTCGTTTGCATCAGAACACGGCGCCAGAATGACAGCCATGCACAAGGCCACCGAAAATGCTCAGGAATTAAAAGACGAGCTTAAATTGACTTACAACAAAGCCAGACAAGCCGCCATTACGAATGAAATTTTAGAAATTGTAGCCGGTGCTGAAGCCTTGGAGGGTTAATATGCTTCAAATAGATTAAAAAAACCTTGTGAATTGTGCACAAGGTTTTTTTGTTTTAATCCCTAAATGCTGTTGAACTTATTGATTATTGGTGTAAAGTAGAAGGTGAAGATGGCTATGGGTTTAGGAAAATACTATATGTTGAAGCATAGTGTAAATTATCAGACCTCACAGGTCTTTGAGACCTGTGAGGTCTTGTTTTGAATTAAATTTAAATACAACCACGTTTGTAGTCAGGAAGATAAAATAGGCTTTACCTCACAATCATCTTCTTAGTCATAATTTCATCATTTCTCACCACAAGACTGTATAAATACATGCCTGACTTAAAATCTTCTGAGTTTATGATGATTTGACCTGATTTATCTGAGAGTTTAAAAGTTTTTAATAAACCGCCTGTTAGATCAAAAACCATAATAGAGGCATCTTTTTCGTTATCTGGCAGGCTGTACTCTATGACACTTTTACCACTAAAGGGATTGGGGTAATTTTGTTCTAACTTATAAGCTAGGCTTTCTAGACGCTTTTGCTCTTCAGAAGAAAGGCGATCGCTATAGACTAAATAAGAATTGTTTGTTGCTTTTAAGTCTTCTACTTCTTTTGATAGTTCTTGAATAGAAGCCGTAAGAATAGCAATAAGAGGAATATGATTTACAGATTTATATTCAAAATATTAAGTAATATTTCCCTCTTTATCAAACACAGGTTTTTTGACTTCTTTTATTAGTACAGGAAACAACTCTTCTAATTCTTGTGCTATAAAACCAAATTGTTGGCCTTGAGGTAGAACTAATTTATCAGTTTTTATAAATTCATACGTTTTAGGTTTTAGTTTCATCAAATCATTAGTAGCATATTCTATATCAAGAATATTCTTTTTTAATTTTTTATCTGAAGATGAAAATAAACCTGTCACATTAACATCTCCCTCAAAAAAACCTGCAAAATCTCCTGCATTTTGGGAATCTCCATTAGCATCAGTTGGTACTATACCGTAAATACCATAATTTACAGAAGCATCTCTCGCAGAGCCTAAGACCCCAAAATTAACATCACCCTCACCTTGAGCAGTAGCATCAACACCATATCTAGTTGTTGCATTTCCAATGACTGATGCTTTTAAACCCCAATTACGACCAGCTTCACCTGTGATTTGTGCATTAAACCCAAAATTATTAGAGGCATTTCCTTCTACATTTGACTTATATCCAAAATTTTCATCAGCTGTACCATCAACTGTCGCATTGTATCCATAATTTTCAGGTGAATTTGAATCATTAAGAACATCAATACCATAGGTAGGATTGTCACTTCCTAATTCTAAAAATATCTCAAGAGCCTTATCAAAATTTGAATCTAAAATACCAACTTTAGCGTCATCAAACTGCGAAATATTATCTAGCCCAAATACCGTCCCGCTATCACTTCGCATCGTGGCTACCAAATCAGAATTTGTTGACGTAAAACTATCGGCTACACGAAATTCTAAATCGCCTATGCCTTGTTCTTGGTAAATCCATTGGATTCTAGGATTATTATCCTCAATATCTTGGTAGCCAAAAGTTACAGCTCGAAAGGGCAATTGAAAACGTAAACCATACACGGTTTGAAATTCTGAAGTTTGTAGCCTACCAATTGAAAACCAACGCGAATCTGTAAAACTAAATGGGACAGAAGGCGTACCAAAATCATCTGCCTGTGTAACCAAGCCTGGTCGAAATCTAAATATCTCAGGGGCAAATGGTAATGGCCCTGTAAATTGTTGACCTGTGGGATTGAAAATAGTTGACTGAGGAGCTCCATCAGACTGATTTTGAGCAATGCCTAATCTGCATATAATTAACATGGCTGATAGTAAAAATACTGTTTTCATAATAAGTAGGTTTTAAGATTATTTTTACTAAATCTACAACTTTATTGGATTGAATATCAATAGGTTTTTTTTAACTTTAATTTAACTTTTTAGTTTCTTTTTTGTTATTTATTCAACAGTATTTTTATGGTTATGAAATTATGTTGCAAAATCATATTTATAATAGCTGTATTTAACAAAATAAACGCTCAAACACCAACAGTAGTTCCTATTGAATTACGAGCTCAATTTAACGGGCAATATGACTATACAATTATTGGTAATACTCATAATGAATTTGATAATCAATCTAATCCACCACCACCATGTCAAATGCTTACACAATCTTCGGCAACTTTAAACCTAAACCCAAATCAAAACATTGTTGCAGCCTATTTGTATTGGTCGGGGATTGGTGATGGCACATTGAATTCAACTATTCAATTAAATGGGTTTGTTATTGTTGCTGATGAGGTAAATGTTGTAGATCCTGAGCAATTTGGTCTTAATTTCTACTTTGGCTCGTTTAAGGATGTAACGAGCTTAATATTACAAGAAGGTAATACCGATTATACCTTAGAAGATCTGAATTTAAACCCTATAATTAATAATTATTGTTCTTCTGCAATTTATCATAGCGGTTGGTCTTTGTTAGTTATTTATCAAGATAATACTTTACCAACCCAACAAGTCAACATATACGATGGATTTGCATCTGTTTATGGTCAACCTTTTAACCCAACTTTTAGCGCTACAATAGATATAGGAAACCTAAATGTTGTGGATACCCAAAATGCTCGTTTGGGTTTTTTGGCCTGGAATGGAAACCCATTTATTTTTTTTAATGAAAGTATTTCTTTTAATGATAATCTGTTAAGTGATCCGCCATTAAATCCTATTAATAATCCCTTTAACGGTACAAATACCTATACAGGGGCAACCGATTTATGGAATATGGATTTGGATGTGTTTGATATTTCTAATTTTGTCAATGTCGGTGATACTGAGGCTAGTTTAACTTTTACATCTGGTTTCAATCGCTTTATCCAAAACGTCGTCACCGTCATCCGCTCCGAGTTGCCGGATGCGCAGGTAGAATTGCTTGCCTTTCCCGGAACCGGAGATTGTGATGTTCGGGATTTTACCATAGAAACTTTAGTAAGCAACCCAGAGTCAAGCGATATCCTTCCTGCCAATACGCCTATTTCTTTTTTTGTGTTGGACCATAATGGTGATGAGTTTTTTTTGGATACGTTTTTTACACAAATTGATATCCCCATCAATGGGACTGAAACTCAGTTTTTCGACATCAGTATTCCTATTGGTATTCCAAACGATACCACACTCATTGTCAAAGTCAATACCCTGTCCGATGGCAGTAATCCTGTAAACGAGAGCAATATTCTTAATAACAGCTTTGAGCAGGAGCTTAATTTATTGTCATCGCCGGAG
>CAYMXD010000008.1:0-9270 GCA_964394095.1 uncultured Mesohalobacter sp.
AATATTTCAATTTCTCCTGATTAATCAACATATAATACAATAAGAAATACATAATACTTATAGAGATAAAAGCATCAAAGGTTCCTAAGGCTAGATTCTGAGCATTTTTAGAAATAAATCCAGCAATAGCAGAGGTGTCAATCTCCTGAGATAAATTATATCCAACATATTGTTCAATCTCAGAAAGTTGAGACTTTGCGGCCGTTAGAAACTTCTCAGAATTTTCTATGGCATCACCTATTTTGGATGAAAGCATAATTATAACTCCGGAAAGTGGTATAAGAATCAAAAAAAATGAAGCAACAATTATAAGTCCGGCAGATAGACTTCTGGGCCAGCCTCTATTGTTCAACTTTACCATTAACTTTCTGCTAATTACAAAGAATGTGATTGCACCTAATACACCTGATAAGTAAGGTAAAATATTTTCATAGATAATAATGGCAAGTAAAATAATGACTGAAATTAGAAAAATTTGCCTTATTACTCTGGGTGGAATAGTTTTCATTATTATGATTTAAATAATTCATCAGAATTTTTGAATGCCTTGAATTCTAGGGCATTGCCAGAAGGATCATAAAAAAACATAGTTGCCTGCTCTCCTACTTTTCCTTCAAATCTTATGTAAGGTTCAATCTGAAACTTTATATTTTTCTGCTTAAGTTGTTCACTCAAGCCCCAGAACACCTCCCAGTCCAATACTACACCATAATGAGGTACGGGAACGTCATTCTGATCTACAGCGTTAAAATGATTTTGAGGCTTGTAGTGCTTCACTTCATGTATGACAAACTGATGGCCATAAAAATTAAAATCAATCCAACAATCGCTGCTTCTTCCTTTCTCTAACCCAAGGATATCAGAATAAAATGTGTTTGCAACACTAAGGTCATGTACTGGTACTGCTAAATGGAATGCCTGTTTTGTCAAAATATTGAATTTTCTATATCAAATTTAAATTAAAAGTTACATTTATCATGTCATTGAAACTAAAATTTCACTAAAAGCAATATCCCTAATGCACTTATACTTTCAATTCTTTGTTTGTCGTTTATTATTCGGTCTGGATTTGGTTCAACATCAGTAAGATCTGTTTGAGTATTAAAATTAAATCCAAAACTTAAAATTTCTGAAAAATCAAAAACCAAGCTAAAATTACCTTGAAAACCAACTGACCAATCTTCATAAATATCCTTTTCAAGGGTATTAAGAAATCTATAATCGTCTGTCAAATTTGTTTTGCCGTAAAAACCAATTCCTATAATAGCTCTTATATTTTCATTGATAAGGTAATCTGCAGTGGCTAATAAAGGTATTTTTAACTCTTCCCTCTCGTGATAAAAATTACCTGACGCGTTAAAACCATTACCAGAAAAATCATTTAGGCCAATACCTGTGGCTATTCCAAAAAGATTATTAATTCTATAATTGACTAAAAATTCAAAATAATCTAAATTGAGATTATAATTGGGATCAGAATTATTTTTTACCTTCCCAAAACCTATACCTCCGTGAACTAATATTCTTAGCGGCCTGTATTCTTCAATATTTAAAGGTGTAGATTCTGCGGAGGATCTTGGGGTTTCATCGTTTTGTGATAAACAAACTAGACAATTAAAACAAAAAAATAATGAAAATATCTTTTTCATTTGTTATAAAGACAATTGTTCATACCTATGTTCTAAGGGGTTCATTTTGTATTAAATCAATATATAAGTTAATTTTATCTTTTAGACGCTTTCTTTCTACAATAAAGTCTAAAAACCCATGTTCTTTCAAAAACTCTGATTTTTGAAAACCTTCTGGCAAGTCTTTACCCGTTGTATCTCTTACAACTCTGGGTCCGGCAAAACCAATAAGGGCTCCTGGTTCAGCTATATTGATATCGCCTAACATCGCAAATGATGCTGTTGTTCCTCCAGTTGTTGGATCTGTACATAAAGATATGTAAGGAAGTTTAGCTTTAGCTAATCTGGTTAATTTTCCCGATGTTTTAGCAAGTTGCATCAAGGACAATCCGGCTTCCATCATTCTTGCTCCACCAGATTTAGAAATAATCACTAAAGGCATTTTATTACGAATAGCATAATCTATAGACCTGCTTATTTTTTCTCCTACAACAGAGCCCATAGACCCACCTATAAACTTAAAATCCATGGCACAAACAACTAGCTTCTTACCTTTAGATTCTCCTACACTTGTTCTTATGGCGTCTTTTAATTTTGTCTTTTTTTGAGCTGCTTTAAGCCTATCTTTGTACTTTTTAGTATCCTCAAAATTTAAAGGATCTTTAGATGATAAATTTTTATATAATTCTTTGTAATTATCATCGTCAAAAATAATTTTAAAATATTCCTCGCTGCCTATTCTTACATGGTAACCGTCTTCGGGACTGACGTAAAAATTTTTTTCAAGCTGATCAGAATCGATGACTTTACCTGTTGGTGATTTATACCACAAGCCTTTAGGGACATCTTTCTTTTCTTCCGTAGGGGTTTGTATTCCTTTTTTCTTTCGTTTAAACCAAGCCATACTATTGTCTTTACTTGTTTGTGTTATATTATTTGAAATACCATTTTAATTGAGATTATAAAATAAAAAGCTAATTTGATAATTTTAATACCAAAATAGCTTTTAAATAAATACTATAAACTAGAAGTTAAAGTACATTAACGTTGTTAAGGTCTTCAAAGGCTTTTTTAAGCCTCTCTTTAAATGTCACTTCTGCTTCTCTTAACCATTTTCTAGGATCATAATATTTTTTATTTGGCACATCTTCTCCCTCAGGATTACCAATTTGAGCTTTAAGATATTCTACATTTGTACCCATATAATCTCTAATTCCGGCCATAAACGCATATTGTAAATCGGTATCAATATTCATCTTTACAACACCATAGCTGATACCTTCTCTTATTTCTTCAACAGTAGAACCGCTACCTCCGTGAAAAACAAAATCGATGTGGTTTTCTTCTACGCCATATTTTTTACTCACAAATTCCTGAGAATTTTTAAGAATAATAGGAGTCAATTTTACATTACCTGGCTTGTACACGCCATGAACGTTTCCAAATGCAGCAGCAACAGTAAACTGATCGCTCACTTTACTTAATTCTTCGTAAGCGTAGGCAACTTCCTCTGGTTGTGTGTATAATTTAGAATCGTCCACATCGGTATTATCTACACCATCTTCTTCGCCACCTGTAACCCCTAATTCAATTTCTAGGGTCATACCCATTTTGCTCATTCGCTCAAGGTAAGTTTTACAAGTTTCAATATTTTCCTCGATTGACTCTTCAGATAAGTCGATCATATGAGAGCTAAAAAGTGGTTTGCCGTGGATTTCGAAGAATTTTTCACCTTCATCAAGCAATCCATCAATCCATGGTAGTAGCTTTTTGGCACAGTGGTCTGTATGTAAAATGACTGTTGCGCCATAAGCCTCAGCAAGATCGTGAACATGCTTAGCACCGGTAGCCGCTCCTAAAATTGCAGCTTTTTGATCTTCATTAGAAAGCCCTTTACCTGCATTAAATTGTGCGCCTCCGTTAGAAAACTGAACAATTACAGGTGAATTGAGTTCTGCAGCGGTTTCTAATACTGCATTTATGGTATTAGAACCTACAACGTTTACGCCTGGTAAGGCATACCCATTGGCCTTGGCATGGTTAAAAATGTCTTGTACTTCTTTTCCGGTAGCTACACCGGGTTTAATATTATGACTCATAATTGTTTATTTTAGATGTAAATTTAATAAAAAGAGATTGATAAACATTATAAAATTTGGTTTTTAAGTCGTTTCATCTATTCCAACATTTTATGATGTTCGATTTTTATATGTTTTGTGTACTATTGAATTATTTAAAATAACTAAAATCCTCGTCTGCTTTTATATTTAATAAAGATTGATATATAAGCTCTATAACCGCTTCAACATCCTTTTGGTGAACCATTTCAACAGTAGTATGCATATATCTCAATGGTAATGATATTAAGGCTGAAGCCACTCCCCCGTTACTATAAGCAAAGGCATCGGTATCTGTACCGGTCATCCTGCTGGCTGCCATTCTTTGAAAAGGTATATTGTGTTTTTCTGCCGTTTCAATTAACAGTTCTCTCAAGTTATTTTGAACAGCAGGCGCATAACTAATAACCGGTCCATCTCCTATTTTAGTCAATCCTTCTTTCTTTTTTTCAATCATTGGTGTAGTGGTGTCATGACAGACATCGGTTACTATAGCAACATTTGGTTTTATAGTTTGAGTTATCATTTCCGCACCCCTTAACCCGATTTCTTCCTGAACTGAATTTGTGATATAAAGTCCAAAAGGCAGTTCTACTTTATTATCCTTTAGTTTTTTTGCAACCTCTGCAATCATAAAACCTCCCATTCTATTGTCGAGAGCTCTGCATACAAATTTGTCTTTGTTTAGAATAAAAAATTCATCAGGATATGTAATTACACAACCCACATGAACTCCTAATTCTTCAACCTCCTTTTTTGAAGAGCAACCCACATCTATACATATGTTTTCCAAAGTTGGGGACTGTTCTTTGGATTTATCTCTGGTATGAATGGCAGGCCAACCAAAAACACCCTTTACTATTCCATTTTTGGTATGTATATTCACCCTTTTTGAGGCTGCTATTTGATGGTCACTACCACCATTTCTAATGACATATATTAAACCCTCATCTGTGATATAATTTACATACCATGAAATTTCATCAGCATGACCTTCAATAACAACTTTATACTTTGCTTCTGGATTGATAACTCCAACGGCAGTACCGTAGATATCTGTAATAAAATCATCAACATAGGGGTCTAAGTAATTCATCCATAGCTTCTGACCTTCAGCTTCATAGCCGGTTGGCGCTGCATTATTAAGATATTTTTCCAGAAATTCTAAAGAACTTTTATCCATAAATTTAAATTTTTGAAATACGAAATTAATCAATTTTAAATTTTAACATCATTAAAATGATTAATTTTGGAATAATTTTTGGTGTTATAAATAGTATGACTAAAGTATTTCCTTTTTTTATCTTGTTTTTCTGCATAACGCATTTTACGTTTGCTCAAAACCAAAAGTTCGTACCTAAGCAAGATGGTAAAAAATCACATCAGAAATATATCCTCTTGGAGCAAGATAGTATTGTTGTAGACGAAATCAAGCTTGACGAAGTTGTCGTTTTTCAACGTCAAAAATTCGATTCTAAGGAAGAGATGCGTTCCTATTTAATTTTAAAAAGAAAAACTAAAAAAGTATGGCCTTATGCCGTTTTAGCCGCTGACAGACTCGAGAAGTTAACAGAGCGTCTAAGCACGCTTGAATCTAAATCAAAAAAAAAGAGATACACCAAGCGTATTCAAAAATATATTGAAGAAAAATTTACAGACCAACTAAAAAAATTAACTAAAACTGAAGGCCAGATTTTAGTCAAATTAATGTACAGACAAACCGGAGTAACCACTTTTGATTTGGTTAAAGATTTAAAAAGTGGCTGGAGAGCTTTTTGGTACAACACGACAGCAAGTTTATTTAATATTTCTTTAAAGGAGGAATACGATCCATACAATGTAAAAGAAGATTACTTAATTGAAGATATTTTACAACGATCCTTTAGAGATGGAACATTAGATAAACAAACTCCTGCAATCAATATTGATTACCTAGACATTATTGACACATGGATGGAAAATAAAAAATTAGAAAGCGCAGAGGATTAATGGTCATTTAAACCAAAATCTGCGTATGCATCCATACCGTGTTCATGAATATCTAAGCCCTCTACTTCTTCACGTTTACCAACTCTAATACCTACTGTAAGGTCTATTATTTTTACAATAGCATAAGCTAAAACAGAACAAAATATACCAATAATAAAGACACCAATAAATTGATATAGAAGTTGTTGCAATCCGGCCTTATCTCCAAAAACACCTACAGCTAAGGTTCCCCAAATGCCACAAAATAGGTGGACAGCAACGGCGCCAACAGGATCGTCAAGTTTTAACTTATCAATCCAACTTACCGCAAATACGACAAGCGCTCCTGAAATTAAACCAATCACAATAGATTCTAATGGCGACATTAAGTCTGCTCCAGCCGTAATACCGACAAGGCCACCAAGAATACCATTCATAAACATGGTGACATCAAAATTTTTGAATTTTATTGCAGACACGATAAAGGCTCCAAAGCCACCCGCAGCAGCAGACATGCTAGTTGTAACCAAAACTAAAGATGTTAATGCAGGGTCTGCGCTTAGCACAGAACCACCATTAAAACCAAACCAACCGAACCATAAAATCAAAACTCCTGTTGTGGCTATGGGAATATTATGCCCGGGTATCGCTTTGGACTTCCCATCACTGTCAAATTTTCCCAAACGTGCTCCCAGGACAATGATGACCATTAATGCGGCCCATCCACCAACTGAATGCACTAAAGTTGATCCGGCAAAATCATAAAATCCGCCTTCCTGACCAAAATAATCGCCTAGAGTAGAAAGAAATCCACCACCCCATTGCCAGGACCCTACTATGGGATAAACAAAGGCCAAATAAATTATACTAAAAAGCATAAAAGCATGTATTTTAATTCGTTCTGCTACCGCACCAGACACAATAGTTGCAGCTGTTGCCGCAAACATACCCTGAAACAAAAAATCTGTCCAGTAGGTATAACCACCATCTGCATAAGTAACTAAATTACCATTTTCGGGTGATTCTATGCCAAAGCCTGCAAAGCCAAGAAATCCATTAAATTCTCCCGGATACATTAATCCAAATCCAATAACATAATAAACCAACAATCCGCCGCAAATGATAAACAAATTCTTAAACAATATATTTATGGTGTTTTTTTGCCTCGTCAATCCTGCCTCAAGTAAAGAGAATCCTAAATGCATAAAAAATACGAGTGCGGTACAGATCATCATCCATACATTGTTGGCTGTAAATAAAGATTGTTCCATATTAAAATGAGGGTTTTTGAGTTTAACTAATGGCAGGAGTGCCAGTTTCACCTGTTCTTATCCTAATCGCTTCAGTAACATCTGAAACAAATATTTTTCCATCGCCTACATCTCCAGTTCTTGCAGCAGACATAAGAGTATTTAAGGTTTTATCTAAAAAATTGTCGGAGACTACTATAACCAGATACCGACGCTGTATGTCTGTCGTGCTATAAGCTACACCACGATAAACATGACCTTGCTTTTCATTGCCAACACCGGTAACATCCCAATAACTAAAAAAATTGACTTCAATCTCATGAAGTGCTTTTTTAACTTTGTCAAATTTTGACTTTCTAATAATGGCTTCTACCTTTTTCATCGATAAAAAATTTTGGTAAATATATGTTTAAAAAAAATTAATTGCCAAAAAAGATAAGGTTGCAAATGCATTTTTATTAATATTAAAATTTATACCCCTATTTTTTTGGGGTAATTTAAATAAAAACTAATATTTTGAATATAATAAATAGAAAAGCCGATGTCATAATAGAACATCGGCTTTACATCTTAGATTAAAAGAATGATAAATTATTTTATCATGTCAAAACTCCTTTTAATAAAATTGGTCATGGCTTCTCCTTTCAACATGTTTTGAGAAAGTAAAGCTAAATCTAATGATTGATTTATCAATCGTTGCTTCTTCTTTTTAGTTTTGGTATTGAGTATATCTTCTATTAACGGATGATTGGTATTGATAATCAAATTGTACATCTCCGGCATATTTCCCATACCAAACATACCGCCTCCACCACCAGTCTGTTGCATTTCTTTCATTCTTCGCATAAATTCCGGTTGAGTGATCATAATCGGCATAGCATTAGAGTCCATATCTTCTAACTGTACCGTATACTTTTCCTTAGAAATAACTTCTTCAAACTCACTTTTCAATGATTCTTTTTGTTTGTCGTCTAATTTAGAAATTTTCTCCTCATCTTTTTTAATCAAATTATCTATATGATCACTGTCTACGCGAACAAAAGATATTTTGTTTTCGTTTTCAGATTCAATCTTCTGTATGAGATGCGAAACAATAGGAGAATCTAAGAGTAAAACTTCGTAGCCTTTGTCTTTAGCTGTTTGAATGTAGGTATGCTGGTTTTCTTTATCTGATGTATAAAGAATAACAAGTTTATCATCTTTATCGGTTTGAGCGTCTTTTATTTTTTCTTTCAACTCCTCTAAGGTCATATACTCGTCGTCGACCGTTGGGTACAATGCAAATTTTTGAGCTTTTTCAAAGAACTTATCTTCGGTTAGCATGCCGTATTCAATTACCACTTTGATATCGTTCCATTTTTGCTCAAAGTCTTCTCTGTTATTGTTGTACAAAGATTTGAGCTTATCGGCGACTTTTCTGCTGATGTAACTAGATATTTTCTTTACTGCACCGTCTGCTTGCAGGTACGACCTAGATACGTTGAGCGGAATATCAGGAGAATCAATCACACCTCTAAGCATGGTTAAAAATTCAGGAACAATACCTTCTACATTATCGGTTACAAAAACTTGATTTTGGTATAGCTGGATTTTATCTTTTTGAGCTGCCAATTCCTGTGTCATTTTAGGAAAATATAGTATTCCAGTTAGATTGAAGGGATAATCTACATTGAGGTGTATATGGAATAAAGGTTCCTCAAACTGCATCGGGTAAAGCTCTCTGTAAAAAGATTTATACTCCTCATCTTCTAATTCATTTGGTTGCTTGGTCCAAGCAGGATTAGGATTATTGATGATATCATCAACTGTTACTGTTTTAGGTTCATCGTCATCCTTAGCATCTTCAGCTTTTGGCAGCTCCTTTTCTTTGGTACCAAATTTAATGGGGACCGGCATAAATTTGTTGTATTTATTGAGAAGCTCTCTAATTCTGGTATCTTCTAAGAATTCTTTATCATCATCATTAATATGTAGGATAATTTCGGTACCTCGATCTGTTTTTTTATCGGTTTCTTCTAAAGTAAATTCAGTAGTTCCTTCACATTCCCAGTGAACAGCAGGCTCATCTTTCCAAGATTTTGTTAAGATTTCAACTTTATTTGCTACCATAAAAGCAGAATAAAACCCTAAACCAAAATGACCTATAATTCCTGCGTCTTTTGAATCTTTGTCTTTATATTTTTCTAAAAACTCTTCAGCTCCGGAAAAGGCCACTTCATTGATGTATTTTTTAACTTCATCTTCCGTCATTCCAATACCCTGGTCTATAATATGCAACGTCTTGTTATCCTTATTAATTTTAACCTC
>CAYMXD010000008.1:9280-17236 GCA_964394095.1 uncultured Mesohalobacter sp.
TTTAGGAGTGCCTATATCTATTTTGGCTTCGCCTATTCTGGTGAGGTGCTTGAGTTTTTGAGTCGCATCGGTTGCATTTGAAATTAACTCTCTCAGAAATATTTCGTGGTCACTATAAAGAAATTTCTTTATCAGCGGAAAAATGTTTTCTACAGAAACATTAATATTACCATTTGCCATAATTATATATTTTTATTATTTACATACTGACTTTCAAAACGAATACCAATTTAGGTAATGTGACAAAGTGGCATTTTTGAAATTCAACACTATAATTATAAATTTAAAATACCTCATTATACACTTGAAGGCAAAGTAAATGAAGAAACGCTAAGAGTGGTGTTTTCTTGTATAAAATTTTTTCAATCTTTAAACCCAAATCTCTTCCAAAGGCTGAGAATTACTTTATTTACTCAGGGGGAGAGTTCATCGAAATACTCTACGCAAGCCCGAAAAAAGATTAAAGAATTAACTAAAACTAGAGTATAAAACCTTATCTCCCGCTAAATATTTCAGGTTATGGAATATCTAATCGAGCTCATGAGTAAAAATATATAAGCAATAGCCAAATCTTAAATACATTGCATAAAATTAAACAAAATAGTAACAAAACCTCCGTTATGCAGATTGTGAGCGCTTATTTTTTAATGGCAATTTTATAGTCACTTTAGTGCCCACACCCATTCTTGAATCTATATTTGTTTTTCCTTCTAGATTTCTTATGCGCCGATGTATGACTTTTAAACCTATTCCGGAATTGCTGGTTGAAACTTTGGATGGATTAAAGCCTCTACCATCATCTTCTACTACAATGAAGAGCTGCTCGTTTTCAGTATATATATGAATATTAATTTCTATTGCTTTGGCATGTTGAATTGCATTGTTTACCAATTCCTGAATAATGCTGTACAATGTCAATTCCAAATTATTTTCTAAATTGTGATTTATGGGTTTGTCATGAACTTTGATAGTCATATTTTCTGACTCAGAAATATCTTTTGCTGTGAGTTTTAAGGCTTTTATGAAACCTTGCTTGGGATCTAAAACAGCTCTTCTATGTTGAGCTCCCTGACATATTATTTGGTATGCTTCATGAATAAGATTATCAATCTTATGGTAGAAGCTTTTAGTGTTTTCACTTTTCAAAGCACCAAAAGAATTTTTAATACCTTCAAGGACATTATCTAAATCCTGGCGTAAATCGTTTAAAGTTTTAAGGCGTTCTTTTTTCTGAACTTTTATTATAGATCTTATGGCATTTATTTCTTTCTCCTTAAGCTGTGACATTAACTGTACCACTTGCAATTCTTTTTCAAGTTGTATAAGTTCTTCCTGTCTTCTTTTGTCTTTTTGTATCAAAAAAACAACTAGAGCTATACAAAAAAGACTAATCAATATAGATACAATAAGTATGGTCTGCATTTAAATTATTTTGTATAACAAGGCTGAGTTTTAAAATGATGGTGTTAATTTAACCAAATTTTAATGTTTTCTTATAATTAATAATAGATTGGTTAGAAAACTAAATTATACTTGGAAACATTGTGGCTAATCACTACAAATATCAGTATTAGTACATAACTACACAATACGGGAATTCCCGTATTTTTTAGAAAACACAAAAAATAGTATTGAAGTTTTCAGATGTTATTCTCGCTTAAACCTAAGGAGTTTTTGGAATTGGTACTCTTGTAGTCTTAAAATTTAGACATAAGATGCTGATAATATATGTGTTGCGGTTTATGTTATTTTGTATTTGTGTAAAACTTAAAAAAAAGGGTATCACAACTAAAGCTTTTGACTTAAATGGCAAGTTTTCTATGTCCTTAGAAATCGACTAGACTAGCATTATGCAGTTAATACTTTATTTATAACATTTCATTATAGGCTACTGTTTTTTAAATACTTTATAGAGAAGTGTATTCAGGTACTTTTCCTACCACACCTTTATAAAACAATCGAATAGTTTTTAAATCTCCTTCATAATTACCCGTAGTATAAAATGGCTTTCCAATCCTGACAGTTTTTGTCTGGTAATCAAAGGCTACTGGAGTAACGGGGACTTTAGCGCTTTGGGCGATGTAATAAAATCCACTTTTCCATCGATCTACCTTTTTTCTAGTGCCTTCCGGAGCGATGGCCAGACGGAACTCCTCGTGAGATTTAAACATCTCTACAATTTGCTCTACCTTATTCTGTTTAGATTTACGGTCTATGGGCTCTCCTCCCATCCACTTAAAATACCATCCTAAAGGGGAATCGAATAATTCTTTTTTGCCAACATAATTAATTTGAGTATTCAATATTTTTCGGGCAAAAGCGCCCACATAGAAATCATGCCAGCTGGTATGAGGAACAACAATGACAACAGTTTTTAAGACATTCTTGGGGAAATAACCGTCAATAGACCATCCCATTAGACTTTGAAATATAAATTTAGCTAGCCACATACTTGAGTTTATCTTGTTAAAACTAAATAAAAAAAGCGCACTAAATTCATAAAGCCCTAAAATTTGTTATTTTTGTAATATGGAACTATTTATTATCACAGTCGTATTATTAGCTTTAGCATTTGGAGGTATTGCCATAAAAATATGGGGAAAGAAAGACGGTAAGTTTGCCGGGACTTGTGCCAGTCAAAGTCCCTTTCTCAATAAAGATGGCGAAAGTTGCAGTTTTTGTGGAAAATCTCCTGAAGAACAGCAGGATTGTACCAATTCTAAAGCATAAAAGGTTTGAATTTGCTGGAGGCGGTTATAATAGGTCTAGCCATCCTCTACGCAATCTTTGATTTCATTTTAATTATTGCGACCAATTCATTACCCACAAAAAATTTTACACTAAAAAAACCTATTTCAATTTCAGTTATTATTGCCGCCAGAAACGAAGTTGACAATTTAAAGAAAAACTTACCTGCTATATTACAACAAAACCATCCTCGTTTTGAAGTCATTGTAGTCGATGATCAATCTACAGACAAAACGTTTGAGGTCATTGAGAAAATGATGTCTAACTACACCCAATTAAAATATTTGAAAATAAGTCTGAAAGAAAAATCTTCTAAAAAAAATGCACTTCAAAAAGGCATAGAATTGGCTAAAAATAAACATCTTGTTTTTACCGATGCAGATTGTAAGCCATTAACAGATAAATGGTTAGAAACAATACAAAATTACTTCAAAGAATCTCCTTCTGTTGTTCTTGGCTATTCTCCTTATCAGAAGACTAACGGTAATTTAAACAAACTCATCCGATTTGAAACTTATCAAACGGCTTTGAATTATTTTGGCTTTGCAAAATTAGGTTTAGCATACATGGGGGTTGGTCGAAATTTAGGCTACACAAAATCTGTGTTTACTCAATCTGATGGTTTTAAAACGCATAAGCACTTATTATCCGGAGATGATGATTTATTGATCAATCAGGTTTCAGGGCAAATTCCAATACTTTGTTGTTTAGAACCCGAAAGTTTTGTCTTGAGCAAACCAAAATCTACATTCCAATCCTGGATTCAACAAAAAAGAAGACATTACACCACAGCGCCTTTATATAAGCTAAAACATCAAATTCTGCTCAGTTTTCAATTTTTTATAAAATTTGCGTTTTGGTTTTTTGTTCTACCGACAAGTTTAATACATTTATTATCAGGATATTATACACCAATCCTCCTCGTTGTTATTGTTATGATTGCAAAGCAAATTTTAAGTAAACCTATTTTCGATAAATTGATGATTAAAGATTTATGGTTACAATCATTTAAATTAGAATTTCAATTGATTTGCCTGCAATTATATATTTTTAGCCTAAATTTAGGTTCTCCTAAACAAAAATGGTAATTGAGTAAAAAACATCAACATATCAATGAAGCCAAACAAGGCCAGCAACAAGCCTTTAATTCTCTATTAGAAAAGCATTGGAGCTACGTTTACAATTATCTATTAAAACAAACCAACGACGCTTATACTTCAGAAGAAATCTGTATTAAAACATTTGCTAAAGCTTTTGATAGGATAGAACAGTATGATGAAAAATATACATTTAAGACCTGGTTAGTAACTATAAGCAAAAGACTTCTGATTGATGAAAAACGTAAAAAAGAAGTTGAAACAACCAAGATTGATAAACATGTGAAAACCATTGAAAGCGACGAAAATAATATTGAAGATGAAATTCATCAAAAGGAGTATTTAGAAGTTATAAAAACGGCTTTAAATCAATTGAAACCAAGCGATAAACTCGTCTTGGAAAAACACCTTTTTGAAGAAAAATCTTACGCCGAAATCGCAAATGATATCGATGAATCGGTCAACTTTATCAAAGTCAAAATTTTAAGGGCTAAACGAAAATTAGCTCAAAAAATAAATTTGTGATTTTATATCTTTTATTGGAGGTATACTTTAATTAGTATCTGAAGTTTCGGAGCTAATATGTTATATATTTATACGTTTCAATATCAATGCTTTACCGTCAGGTCGAGTGTTTTTTTCGACTGATAAGAAGAAAAAAATGCACTTCGACGGCGCTCAGCAGAACTATCGAGACCTACCGGTATTTATAGCCTAAAACTTCTCGATACATCCCGACGAAACTGTCGGAACACTCGAAGTGACATTAAGGTATTGATATCTAGTAAAATTAAATTTCAAAATTTAAAGGATATAAAATTTTATAAATGGAAAACTCAGAAACTTCAGTTAGTAATATTTTATGTTTATAGTGTTAAATATTGTTTTGCACTCAAAGAAAACAAAAAGCTAATTAGGGCTTAGCTCCGAATTGGGGTATCAAGCGGTACATTATATTGGTTTTTACCATTTTACTGAAGTCAGTGAGGGTAAAAAAAGATGTATTCGACCACCTTCGGGGTCGGTGGCCTTCAACGGATGTTTTTGCTATAAATATTCAACCCCTTCAGGGTCGAATTGATTTTCACCGATATTTAACTATAAACATATAATCCCTTCAGGGTTATTCGTTGTATTATCTGCTATTAAATTACTGACCCTAAAAGAGTCATATATTTACAGAGTGAGATTTCCTTCATAATATTCGACCCCTTCAGGGTCGAAGCAATTTTTCACTAGCATTTGACTATAAACATATAATCACTTCAGGATTATCCGTTGCACTATCAGCTCTTTATTAATTGACCCTAAAAGGGTCATATATTTATAGTAAAAAAATGGATAATTGTATTTACGACCCTGAAGGGGTCGAATGTTTTTGGCGTAACATGCTATAAGCTTGTTATCCCTTTAGGGTTCGTAGGCAACACTGAGGTCCGAAGTTGCAAACTTCGGACAGCGGAAGTTGCTGTATAGATATAGAATAAGTATATTAACCTTTTTTCTTAGGTTTAATTCCATACTTCCTCGTATCCTCCTTAGTCAACACTTTAAAATCTTCAGTTTTTTCCAGTTTATCGAGGTGTTTCAGCAAATGCCCAGGCAGTTTGGTTAACTTTCTGGTTTTCATATCAATCCAGGAGCCGAGCATTTCGCATCGCGCACAATTTTCGCCTTTGGTATTGTAAAAGTCATGTTCGAAAGAGAAAAACATGCCGTCTTCAGACAAACCTTTTAACTTTAAAGTGACCTCAACTGAATCTTGAGGCAGTATTTCTTTAAAGTAATAGATGTGCTCATAAAAGACTACCGGGCCAAGATTGTATTTGGCCAATTCTTTTTGGGTAAACCCATTTTGTAGTAAAAATGCCATTCTGGTATGACTCATGAAATTTTGATAAGCCGAATTGGCTAAATGCCGGTTGGCATCAACATCACTCCATCGGACTTCAAATGTTTTATGATAACCCATATATTTCTATAACTTTTAATGTTAAGACAGCCACAGCCATTAGTATTGTAAAAATAAGAACGCCTCTTGCCCTGTAAATTTGATTTTTTTTGAGAAAAACAAAAAAAGGAAGAAAATTAGCTCCGGCACCTATGGCCAAAAGACCACCTAAAAAATCATCTCTATAGGCCTGACCTAAAGCAGAAACAAGGTCATAATCTGTAAGAATAGCAACGTAGAGATAGACCCCTGCTATATTACAAATGAGACCAAATAAAAATCCTATACCGATTTCTTTTTTAATGTTCAAAATTTAAATCTTTTAAGTCTTCAATTTGTGTATGTGCGGTCAGATCAAACTGTATGGGAACAACTGAAATATAACCTATAGAAAGTGCCCATTCATCTGTATCTTCTCCTGCATCTTCATTAATAAATTCTCCTGTAAGCCAGTAATAATCTCTGCCCTGAGGAGTTTGGCGTTTGTCATAACGTTCTTCCCAATGGGCTTTAGCTTGTCGGCATACTTTTATACCTTTTATCTCTTCGGCTTTCAACTTTGGAAAATTGACATTAAGAACAGTTCCTTTTGGGACATCAGTTTCCAAAATATAGGTTGTAATCTTTTTTATAAACTCAGTAGTAGGTTCAAAATCCGCATCCATGGCGTAGTCCAAAAGTGAAAATCCAATAGCCGGAATACCTTCTGTACCAGCTTCAACTGCGGCACTCATAGTCCCGGAGTAAATCACATTAATTGAAGAATTTGACCCGTGATTGATGCCACTAACGCATAAATCCGGCTTGCGTTTTAATATTTCCTGTGTTGCAATTTTTACACAATCTACAGGTGTTCCGGAACAACTATATTCTTCGTAGTCATGTCCGTCGGTTTTTATTTTATCACAGTATAAATTATCGGTAACCGTTATAGCATGGCCCATACCACTTTGCGGGCTATCCGGTGCAACGACGACAACCTCTCCAAATTCCTTCATGATTTTAATCAAATGCCGAATGCCTGGAGCAGTAACGCCATCATCATTTGTCACCAGAATAAGTGGTTTTTCTGAACCCATAAGTCAATTTTTGTGCGAAATTAATTTAAATTTTAAAGAAATCATCACAATTCAACTGAATTCATTTGATGAATAATGCTTAAATTTGAACTAAAATAAATGTATGTTCACATTTAAGATCATGTATTATTTTTTTTACAGATAATCAATTATCTTCCCCTCCCGAAGTTTCGGTAAAAAAGGAGTAATTGATTTTTTTTCGACCGCCTGAGGCGAGCATGTGGCAAAAAAATAAAATCGATATAAATTAATTTTTAGAAAAGTAAATAATCAATTAAAATAATTAAGACATGAAAAGTATAGACGATATTAATTTTAAAGATAAGAAAGCCATCATTAGAGTAGACTTCAATGTTCCGCTCAATGAAAACTTTGAGGTCACTGACAAAAGCAGAATTGAAGGCGCAAAACCAAGTATTATTAAAGTTTTAGAAGATGGGGGTTGTGCTATCTTGATGTCACATTTAGGCAGACCCAGTGGCGTAGAGGAAAAATTTTCTTTAAAGCATATCGTTAATACAGTGTCTGAAGAACTCGGTGTTAAAGTGCAGTTTGTAGATGACTGTGTAGGCGATGACGTCAAAAAGGCTGCTGAAAACCTTCAACGCGGCGAAGTTCTTTTATTAGAAAACCTTAGATTTCACCCTGAAGAAAAACAAGGCGAGGATGGGTTTGCTAAACAATTGGCTGAGCTGGCCGATGTGTATGTCAACGATGCGTTTGGAACAGCACATAGAGCTCACGCCTCTACTACTGTGGCTGCAAAATACGCCAAAGAAAAAGCCATGGGCTATTTGCTCAAAAAAGAAATCGATAGCTTAAATAAGGTGATGAATTCTAAAGAAAAACCGGTGACGGCTATCATTGGTGGTGCCAAAGTATCAAGTAAAATCACAGTGATTGAAAATATGCTAGATGCCATAGACCATCTCATCATAGGTGGTGGTATGGCCTTTACCTTCATCAAAGCACAGGGTGGCAAAATAGGCGAATCTCTGGTTGAAGATGACAAACAAGATGTGGCACTGCAAATTATGAAAATGGCAGAGCAAAAACATGTAAAAGTCCATTTACCCGTAGA